>NZ_SZWJ01000038.1:0-39653 GCF_012184455.1 Caulobacter sp. SSI4214
GCCTGGCGCTGGACCTTGACGATCTTCTGGGCGTGGGCGTTCGACAGGCTGCCGCCGAACACCGTGAAGTCCTTGGAGAAGACGTAGACGACCTTGCCGTTGATCGTGCCCCAGCCGGTGACCACCCCGTCGCCCGGCACCTTCTGGGCCTCCATGCCGAAGTCGGCGCAGCGGTGCTCGACGAACATGTCGAACTCCTCGAAGCTGCCCTCGTCCAGCAGAAGATCGATCCGCTCGCGCGCCGTCAGCTTGCCCTTGCCGTGCTGCGCCGCCACCCGAGCCTCGCCGCCCCCAGCCTTCGCCCGCCCACGACGACGCTCCAGTTCTTCCAGTATCTGCTGCACGCGGCTGATCTCCTGCCCGGCCGGCGGTTTGCCCACCTTATGCGGCAGGCGTAGCGAGCCCCGGCGGGCGAGGCAAGCATCGCTGGCGACCGGCGCGTCCCGCGGACCGTTATGCGCGCAGGGCGGCGAACCAGCGGTCGATCATCTCGGCCTCGACGCCCAGGGCCTTAGCGCGGGCGGCGGCCTCGTCGTCCTGGCCCCACTGCTCCGCCTGGAACAGCTCCTCCAGACGCGCCAGGTCGAGCGCGGCGCGGCCGGTCAGCCGTCCCGCGCGCACCGCCAGGGCCAGCACGGTCGAGCCGTAGAGACCGGCGGCGAAGGCCAGGCCCGCCAGGGTGAAGTCGTCCAGGGTCAGGGCCAGGGCCTCGACCGACGCCAGAGTGGCCGGCGGCTGCGGCTGGTGGATGATCCCGGCCACGGGCGTGAAGGTCAGGCCGTGCTCGGCCTTCGCCCAGTCCAGGACCGCGCCCCACGCGCGCGCCTGACGCTCGACCAGCGGCGCCGGGTGCTCGGCGCGGTAGCAGAGATGATCCGAGGCCGCGTAGGCGGTGATCTCGCGGGCCACCTCGGCGCGGGTCTCGGCGATACGGTCGATCGCCGTGAACGCCAGTCGCGTGGCCGGCATCAGGCTGGTGTCGATATAGTCGGCCTGGGCGTCCCACTCGGCGGCGATCAGGTCCGCCAGGGCCCGGGTCGGCGCGACCAGCGGGTTCTTCGCCGGAGACTTCGGCGCGCGGCCGTCCAGCTGGACCGCGAAACCGCCCGCGACGGGCGCGGTCGCGGCCGCCTTGTAGAAGCGCTTGGGTTTCAGCAGCAGCTCGGACTTGTCGGACACGGGGAAACTCACTTCGCGGAACGCCGCGACGGAGTTCCGCGCGGCCCGCGTTGAATGGGCAATGTCGCGACTTCGCGCAAGGGAGAGCCCCGTTGAGCCTACCCAGTAAAGACATGATGGCCGCCATCGCCGTCACGCGTTTCGGTCTGGGGGCGCGCCCCGGCGAGATCGACGCGGCCAAGGTCGATCCGCAGGGCTTCCTGATCGGCCAGATCCGCCGCGAGGGCGCCGACATCCCGCAGGACGGCGGCGACACTTCGGCCCAGCGCTTCGAGCAGATGCGCCAATATCAGCAACAACGGAAGATGGGGCGCGAGCAGAAGGACGGCCAGGCCGACAAGACCGCCGCCAACATCCAGACGTTCAAGGACTCCCAGCGCGAGCTGCGCGACAAGATCAACGCCGACTTCCTGGCGCGCGCCCGCCTGGGCGCCAACACGCCCGCAGGCTTCCGCGAGCGCTGGGCGCTGTTCTGGGCCAACCACTTCACGGTCTCGGCGACCAAGCAGATCACCTCGGTGCTGATCGGACCGTTCGAGCGCGAGGCGATCCGCCCCTATGTCTTCAACAGCTTCGAGAACCTGCTGGTCGCCTCGTCGACCCATCCGGCCATGCTGACCTATCTGGACCAGGCCCAGTCGGTCGGTCCCAACAGCCAGGTCGCTTTCAACGCGGCCCGGCGCGGCGGCAAGTCCAAGGTCGGGCTGAACGAGAACCTGGCGCGCGAGATCATGGAGCTGCACACGGTGGGCGTCGACGCCGGCTACACCCAGGCCGACGTCACCGAGTTCGCCCGCGCCCTGACCGGCTTCTCGATCGGCCGGGACAACGAGGAGCGCGCCGGCCAATTCGTGTTCCGGGTCAACGCCCACGAGCCCGGCGGCCGCACGATCATAGGCCGCCACTATGGCCAGTCGGACGTCGCCCAGGGTCTGGCCGTGCTGAAGGACCTGGCCGCCGATCCCCGCACCGCCCGCCATGTCTGCGGCCAGATCGCCCGGCACTTCGTGTCCGACACGCCACCGCCCTCCCTGACCGCGCGCCTGGAGCGGCGCTGGATGGAGACCGGCGGCGACCTGGCGCTCGTGGCCAAGACCCTGGTCGAGAGCCCCGAGGCCTGGGATCCGACGCCGGCCAAGTTCAAGACGCCCTACGAATACACCCTGTCGACCTGGCGGCTGATCGGCGCCGAGCCCTCCGCGATCGAGCGCATCGCGCCGATCCTCACCGGTCTGGGCCAAAAGCCGTTCTCGGCCCCCTCGCCCAAGGGCTGGCCGGAGGACGCCCAGACCTGGGCCTCGCCCGACGGCCTGATCAAGCGGATGCAGTGGGCTCAAGGCTTCGCCGCCGCGGCCGCCGACCGCACCGATCCCAACGCCCTGGCGGTCCAGGCCCTGGGCGACCGCCTGACGCCCCCCGTCGCCAAGGCCGTCTCGCGCGCCGAGACCCGCAAGGAAGCCTTCGCCCTTCTCGTGATGAGCCCGGAGTTCCAACGCCGATGACCGCTCAAATCAACCGTCGTTCGCTGCTGAGCCTGGGCGTCGGCCTGGGGATCAGCGTCAACTTCCTGGGCAGCCAGGCGTTCGCGGCCTCCGAAGGCGGCCTCGCCCGGAAGAAGCTGGTGGTGATCATTTGCCGAGGCGGCATGGACGGCCTGTCGGTCTCGCCGCCAGTGGGCGATCCCGACTACGCGCGGCTGCGCGGCTCGATCGCCATGCGGCGCGACGAGGTGCTGATGCTGGACGATACCTTCGGCCTGCATCCGGAGTTGCAAGCCGTCCACGCCCTGGCCCTGAACGGCGAGGCCCGCATCGCCCCCGCCATCGCCAGTCCCGACCGCGCCCGCTCGCATTTCGAGGCCCAGGACGTGCTGGAGACCGGCGCGGCCCACGTCTACGGGACCGAGACCGGCTGGCTGAACCGGACGCTGGAATCCTTGGCTCCGATCCGGCGCGTCGAGGGCCTGTCGGTCGGCTCCACGGCCCCGCTGATCCTGCGCGGCAAGGTGCAGGCCGCCAGCTGGTCGCCGGGCAAGCTGGTCGATGAGACCGCCCGCCTGCCCACTCTGCTGCAGGACCTCTACAAGAACGATCCGATGCTGGGACCGGCCTTCGCGCGCGGCCTGGAAACCGAGGCCATGGCCCAGACGGCGATGACGGCGATGGCCGCCTCGCCGGCCATGAACATGGCGGCCGCCTCGACGCCGTCGATGACGCCCCCGGGAACGCCTCCCGGGACGCCTCAGATGACCATGGCCTCCCAGGCCACGGCGGGCGACAAGCAGAACAAGGCTGGCGGCGACGCGGCCCGCAAGCTGGGCGCGACCCTCGGCGGCTTCATGATCCAGGCCGGCGGCCCGCAGATCGCCGCCGTCTCGCTGGACGGCTTCGACACCCATGCCGGCCAGCCAGGCCAGATCGCCACGCGCCTGTCCTATGTCGACGCCGTGCTGGACGGCCTGCATCAGGGCCTGGGTCCGGAGTGGAAGAACACCCTAGTCATCGCGGTCACCGAGTTTGGTCGCACCGCTCGGGTCAACGGCACCGGCGGCACCGACCACGGCACCGCCTCCACCGGTCTGGTGCTGGGCGGCGCCCTGAAGCGCGGCGGCATCATCGGCGACTGGCCGACCCTGTCGGAAAAGGCGCTGTTCGAGAACCGCGATACGGCCCCGACCCTGGACATGCGCGGCCTCTTCAAGGGCGCCCTGGCCGACCACATGGGCGTCGACCGCGCGATCCTGGACAGCAAGGTCTTCCCTGACAGCGCCGGCGTCCGGCCGCTGACGGGCCTGGTCTAGGTTTCTGTCTTCGCGTCGCTTTAGCGGAAAGCCGGAGTCCAGTTTTCCGCGCGACGCTCTACAGCTCCGCCCCAAAGGGTCGGACGGCCGCGCGCTCCCCCCAGCCGCGCGGTCAGGTGGGGGACCAAGCGGCGTTTCGTCTTCGCGCCGCTTGGTCTACCCTCGGGAAGGCAGCAGGTCGAAGGCGATCGTCAGACGCCGCCCTTCCCCTTCGAACGGCTCGACGCCATGCCACATCCATGACGGAAACAGCGCCAATCGGCCGGGCGCCGGCTTGATCCAGCGTTCGGGCTCCAGCGTCGGATGGGTGGAAAGACCTGGCTTGCCGAACCGCAGCCAACCGGCCTTGCCGGGAGACTCCACGGCCGGCGGCAACTGGACATAGAAGGCCGACGACAGCCAGCCTTCCGGATGGACGTGATCGGTGTGGAAGCCGCCGGCCGAGAGGTTGACCGACCAGGCGCCGGCCAGGCGATAGCCGCCCCGATTCCGCCGCTTCGTCGGATGATCGCCCTGCCCCAGAGCCGCGAGATGTTGGCGGATCGGCGCGTCGACGGCTTGGAAGAAGGCCATGATCGCCGGATCGCGCGAGCGCAGCAGGCTCTGCTTGGTCTGGGTGCCGTGGCGCACCGACTGCCCCAGCGGCGGCGCGCGCCCCTCGTGCAGCGCGTTCAGCGACGTGGCCAGGTCGGCCAGATAAGCGTCGAGGTCCGGCCAGCCGGGCGGCGTCGCTATAGCGTGGCTTCCGACCAGTTCGTCCCGTTGGGCGAGGTCGGCGTAGCGAGGATCGTTCGTCAGGCGCCAGGCGGTGGCCAGCAGGGCCAGGACGCCCTGATCGTCGGGAATCTTGGCGGCGACGTCCTCGACCAGCCTGGCGGCCCGCGCCGCGTCGCCCGCGGCCAGCAGGCTCTCGGCCAGGACGCAGATGACGCGCGGATCGTGCGGGACCAAGGCGAAGGCGCGTTCGGCGTGGGCGACAGCCCGGGCCGGATCGACCGGCGCGGCTAGTTTGGCGGCTTCGACCTGTGCGGCCGGCTCGCGCGGGGCCAGGCGCGCCAGCGGTTCGACGGCGGCATAGGCGTCTTCCAGACGGCCCGCGCCGGTCAGCAGGCGGGCGCGGATCAGGGCGAGCGGCGGCGCGTCCTGGGGCGGCAGCACCGCCAGGGCGGCGCCGACGTCGCCGGTCGCCACCCAGATCAGATGGGCAAGACCCGAAAGCGCCTCGACATAGGCCGGGCGCTTGGCCAGGGCCGCGCGATAGTCGGCCTCGGCGGCGGCCAAGTCGCCCAGCCCCTCGCGCGCCCGGGCTCTCACCAGCCGGGTCTCCGGGGCGTCATGCCCCTTGGCGATGGCGCGCGACGCCGCCTCGGCGGCCTCCGGGTACAGCTCCATATTGCCCAGATTGGCCGCGAGGTTGTGCTCGGCGGCGCCGCTGGACGGGGCGGCGGCCACCGCCTGACGGTAGCAATCGAGCGCGGCGTCCAGGTCGCCCGCCGCCTTCAGGGCCCGCGCCTTGGCGGTCAGCGACGCCTCGAGGCTCATCGCCTGCCTTTGGCGCTCCGCCGCGCGAACGGATCCTGATCGGCCTCGTCCTCCGAGAAGCCGAACTTGGCGAAGCCGGCGGCCATCTCGGCGCTGATAGGCGCCTCGATGTGCAACATGCCGGCTGACGGGTGCGGCAACAGGATCGACCGCGCGTGCAATTGCAGCTTCAACCCTTCCGACAGCGGCGCGGATTTTTCGTCGCTATATTTGGGATCGCCCAGGATCGGGTGGCCCATGGCCTTCATGTGGGCGCGCAGCTGGTGCGTGCGGCCGGTGTGCGGACGCAGGGCCATCCAGGTCACGCGGGGACCCGCGCGACTGATGGTGACGAACTCGGTCTCGGCCGGCTGGGCGTCCGGGTCCTTGGGCTGGGCGGGCACGACCAGCTCGCGATCGCCGACACCGCGCTTGGCCAGGTGCAGCTCCATCACGCCTTCGGTCGGATGCGGGTTGCCGGCGACAATGGCCCAATAGGTCTTCTGCGCCTTGCGCTTGGCGAACGCGCCCGAAAGGCGGGCCGCGGCGCCGGGCGTCTTGCCCAGCAGCAGCACGCCCGAGGTGTCGCGGTCGAGGCGATGGACCAGGCGCGGACGGTCAAGGCCCTCGCCCCAGGCGCTCAGCAGCTTGTCGACGTGCTTTGTGGTCTTGGTTCCGCCCTGCACGGCCAGGCCGGCGGGCTTGTTCAGGGCCAGGACCTCTTCGTCCTCGTACAGCACCAGCGAGCGGGCATAGGCGATGTCGCGCGCCGACAGCTTGCCCTTGTCGGCGGGATCGGGCGCGTCGGGCAAGGGCGGAACCCGCACGGTGCTGCCGGCGGCCAGCCGGGTGTCGGCCTTGGCGCGCGAGCCGTCCACCCGCACCTGACCCGAGCGGAACAGCTTGTTGAGCTGCACGTGGTTCAGATGCGGCCAACGGCGCTTGAACCAGCGATCCAGACGGACCCCGTCCTCGCCGGCGTCGACATAGAGGGTGCGAACTTCCTTGCCGGTCATGCCAGGATCCGCCGCGCGATTAGCAGGCCCGCGAACAGGGCCGAAATGGCCAGCAGCACGCTGGCGGCCGAATAGGAGAAGGCCTGCAGGTAGTCACGCTTCTGGATCATCAGCGCCGTCTCCAGCGAGAATGACGAGAAGGTGGTGAAGCCGCCCAGCACGCCGACGCCCAGCGCCACGCGCCAGGTTTCGCTTCCGGCCGTCCCGCGATGGGCGAGCCACGAGGCCAGGCATCCCATCAGGAAGCCTCCGACGATGTTGACGGTGAAGGTGCCGTAAGGCCAGCCGGTCCCCATGACCCGCATGGCCCCAACGCCCACCAGATACCGCGCGACCGAGCCGACGGCCCCGCCAGCGGCCACGAGAAGCAGCTTGTTCATGAGGCCCTTATGGGCCGCGTGGGCGCGAACGCCAAGAGTCCGCCGACGTTCCACGGACTTTCCCCAGCGTCTTTCACGGTAAACCGGCCGGGAAACCTTGTTTTAACACTCGCGATTAAGCGCGCGCGCCGCATTTTGCGGGCAGTAGAAAGCGCCCGAACCATGCCCTCCGACACCCCCTCCATCGCCGAAGCCTCGATCGAGCGGGTCTCCCTCCCCGCCCCGGTGGCCGAGCGCCTGGTTCGCTCGGAGTTGATTCCGCGCGGTTCGGTGAATGTCATCAGCGTCAAGGCGGTCAAGGCGTGGGCCGGCGAATGGTGGGCTCAGAAGCGCGCCGATGTCTGGACCTACGTGGAGCGCAAGCTGGGCGAGCACCTGGATCGCCAGGACATGCGAGCCCGGATCTCCGACAGCGAATTCCTGATCGCGATGAACAACGACAACGGCCTTGCCGCCCAGGCGACGAGCGTCAAGATCATGGAAGACGTCCTGACCCACCTGCTGGGCGCGGCGGATGTCGCCGATCTGCGCGTGCGCTCGGTGATTGGCGTGGAAGGCGGCCAAGCCGTCTGCAAGCCCGTCGACGCGGCTGTCGTGCTGGCCGCCCGCGCCCGCCGGGACTCGGCGCGCTCGCCAGTGCGGATTTCGGTCGACCCCGCCGACGAGGCGCGCCGCACGCCGGTGGCCTTCACCACGGCGGGCGGCGCGGCGCTGCGCGTGGACTTCACGCTGGAACACGTCATCAGCCTGCGCCGCAACGTCACCACCGCCGTCCGGGTCGAGCCGATGGTCACGCACCTGGCCAGCGGGCGGCAGGCCTCATCGCGGGCCCTGACCAAGCTGTCGGACCGCGATGTCGCCTTCATCGACGAGTCGACGCTGAAATACGCCGCGGTGTTCGCCCGCTCGGCCCAAGGCCCGGCGACGCCCGAGCTGATCCTGCCCGCGTCCTTCCGCACCCTGGGCACCCAGCGCGGACGCGACCTCCTGACCGGCACCGCCGGCCTGTCGCTGTCGCTGCTACGCGGCGGCGTGATGATCGAGCTGGTCGACATCACCCGCGGCACGCCCGCCGGTCGCCTGCTTGAGGTCGTCGGCCTGCTGCGCGCCCTCACCCACGGCGTGATCGCTCGGGTGCCGCCCGACAAGGAGGCCTTGCGCGTACTGCGCGACGCTCGCCTGGCGGGCCTGACGCTCGACGCCTCCGACCTGGCGGGCGCGGCCAACAATATCGCCATGGACATCATGGCCTTCGGCCGCGACGCCCGGGGCCTGGCGCCGATGACCATCCTGCAAGGCCTGCCCCAGGACGGCTACTTCGCCGCGGCCGAAACGGCGGGCCTGACCCATGCCGGACTGCGCGCCGTCTATCCTCTGAGCCGACAGGCGGCGGCTTAGCTCTTAAATCCGCTGCCGCCCGTAGCCGATCTGCTTGACCACGTCGCGCGCGTCGTAGGCGTCGCGGTCGCGCGGCGTAGGTCCCTTGCCGAACACGACCTCCAGGGATCGCGAAAAGGCCGGACCCGGACCGAGGTTGAAGCTAGTCCCCACGCCGAGTCCGACGCTGCTGCGATGGCCATAGGTGCTTGACCCGCCGCCGACCGAGAAGCGCGGGCCGCTCGACTCGCCGCTGACCGTGGTCTCGCGGTCGGCGACGCGGAACCAGTCATAGCCGTCGCGCAGAGCCAGCTCGGCGGCGCGCAGCAGGGCGTAGTCGGCGATCTGGTTCTCCGGCGCGCCGGGACCGCCCTGGAAGGTGACGCGATAGCGGCCGGCCTCCAGGCGATATTCCGAATAGCCGATCTCGCCGACCGCGCCGGGCGCGGCCGCCCGGTACACGGTCGGGGCGGTGGCGCAGGCGGCCAGCACGAGGCTCGCGGCGGCCAGCGCGATCAGGGGCTTGGCGGTTTTCACGACGGTCATGCGCTCGCACCTCTTTCGTCCTGATCAACGGTCGCCGGACGCGGCTGTTCCGGCGCCGGAAGGTCCAGAGCCGCCAGCATGGTCCTGAAATCGGACGGAAGCGGGGCCGTGATCTTGCGCTCGCCGCCCAAGGGATGCGGGAAGGTCAGGCTGGCCGCGTGCAGCATCAGGCGCGGCGCGGCCACGCCGCCCAGCATTAGCGCCCCGCCGTAGCGACTGTCGCCGACCAACGGGCGCCCGATCGAGGCCATGTGGACCCGTAGCTGGTGCATCCGCCCCGTATCGGGCGAAAGCTCGACCAGGGCCGCGCCAGCGTTGTGCGCCAGGGTGCGATAGCGACTGCGGGCGGTCTCGGCGTCGGGATGGTCGGGGGCGCAGACCCGCATATACGCCTCGCGGCCGATCGACTCGCGCCGAAGCGGGCTGTCGATCATGCCGCCCTTCGGCTCGGGCGCGCCGGCCGTGATCGCCAGATAGGCCTTGCGAAACCGCTTGGCCTCCAACGCCTTGCCCAGAAAGGCCGCCGCCGGCTTGGTCTTGGCCGTCAGGATCACGCCCGAAGTGTCGCGGTCCAGGCGATGGACAAGCCTCGGACGAGGCCGATTGGGCCGCGCGAACGCCCAAAGGAGGTCGTCGAGCGTATGGGCCTTGATCCGGCCGCCTTGGCTGGAAAGCCCGGCCGGCTTGTTCAACACAATGATCGTCTCGTCCTCGTAGAGCACCCAAGACCTCGCGGCCTCGATCTCTTCGGGGGTCAAGACAATGGGGATCTCGACGGCCTTGGGCTTGGCGACGCCGGGCGGGCGGCGAAACTTCGGCGCGCTCATTTGCCGTCCTTGCGCAGTTGGCTCCAGGCGTCCAGGCGCTCGCGGACCTTGGCCTCGGCCCCGATCGGCTTGGGTTGATAGAACCGCTGACGACCCATGCCGTCCGGGAAATAGTTCTGTCCCGACACGCCCCCCTCGACGTCGTGGTCGTAGGCGTAGCCGTCGCCGTAGCCCAGCGACTTCATCAGCTTGGTCGGCGCGTTGAGAATGTGGGCCGGCGGCGGCAGGCTGCCGGTCTCCTTGGCCGCGCGACGGGCGGCCTTGAAGGCGGCGTAGACCGCGTTCGACTTCGGCGCGCTGGCCATGTGGACGACGGCCTGGGCCAGGGCCAGCTCGCCCTCGGGGCTGCCCAGGAAGTCGAAGGCGTCCTTGGCCGCCGTGGTCAGCAGCAGCGACAGCGGGTCGGCGGCGCCGATGTCCTCCGAGGCCATGCGCACCAGGCGGCGGGCGATGAACAGCGGATCCTCGCCCCCCTCCAGCATCCGCGCCAGCCAGTACAGCGCCGCGTCCGGATCGCTGCCCCGCACCGACTTATGCAGGGCCGAGATCAGGTTGTAGTGCTCCTCGCGGTCCTTGTCGTAGGCCGGCCGGCGCTTCTGCAGGAATTGCGCGAGCTGGGCCGCGTTCAGCGGCGTGTCCGCGCCGACCGAGAACAGGGTCTCGGCCAGGGTCAGCAGGTAGCGGCCGTCGCCGTCGGCCATGGCCACCAGCGCGGCGCGGGCCTCGGCGTCGATCGGCAGAGACCGCGCCTCGGCCGCCTCGGCGCGTTGCAGCAAGAGGTCCAGCGACTCGTCGGACAGCCGCTTGAGCACGAACACCTGGCAGCGCGACAGCAAGGCGCCGTTCAGCTCGAACGAGGGGTTTTCGGTCGTGGCCCCGACCAGGGTGACGATCCCCTCCTCCACGAACGGCAGGAAGCCGTCCTGCTGGGCGCGGTTGAAGCGGTGGATCTCGTCGACGAACAGCAGCGTCGACTGGCCGGCCATGCGGCGCGCGCGCGCCTGCTCGAAGGCCTTCTTCAGGTCGGCGACGCCCGAGAACACGGCCGAGATCTGCTGGAACTCGTAGCCGCCGGCCTTGGCCAGCAGGCGAGCGATCGTGGTCTTGCCGGTGCCGGGCGGTCCCCAAAGGATCATCGAGGCCAGGCGATGCGCCGCGGCCATACGGCCGATGGGACCATCGGGCCCCAGAAGATGCTGCTGGCCCACCACGTCCTCCAGCCTTTGGGGCCGCAGACGGTCGGCCAAGGGGGCGGGCGCGTGAGGCGTCAGGCCGGCGGCCTGGAAGAGATCGGACATGCGATCGTTCTAGCAGCCCATCGCGTTCAAGTCCCGTTATCACCTTGCCCTCAAAGTGCGCGCGTTAAGCATGAGGGGGACGGGGGCATGGATGCTGAGCCGGACAAGCGCGGGACCTCGCGCGTGCTGGTGGCGGCGGCGGTGCTGCTAGGGCTGTACCAGGTCGTCAGCATGGCGCTCTATTTCTGGACCTACAAGCCGACCGGCGACACGCCGCTATTCTCGGACTTCTACGCCTTCTGGAGCTTCGGCCGCTTCCTGGAAGCCATGCCGGCCGCGCGGATCTATGACTTCAAGCTGCTGGAGAGCTTCCAGCACGCCCTGCTGCCCGGCTTCCATTCTTTCTATCCGTGCGCCTATCCGCCGACCCTGCTGCTGTTTCTCAAGCCGCTGGGGATGTTGGGCTATCTGCCGGCCTATCTGGTCTGGACGGTTCTAGGTCTCGGCGGCTTCATCCTGGCCGTTGGGGCGACCGCAGAGCGCTCGCTGCTGCCCTGGCTGGCGGTGCTGGCGCCGACCACGGTCCTCACCATCATCTTCGGCCAGAACGGATTGATCACAGCGGCCCTGCTGATCGGCGCTCTTCGCATCATGGAGCGCCGCCCCCTGCTGGCCGGCGTCCTGTTGGGACTGCTGTCCTGCAAGCCGCAGCTGTTCGTGCTGCTGCCCCTGGTCCTGCTGGCCGGCCGTCGCTGGCGCACGCTGTTCGCCACCGGCGGAACGGTGCTGGCCCTGGTGGCCGCCAGCCTCCTCGCGTTCGGCCTCCCGGCCTGGCTGGCCTGGATCAAGGCCCTGCCCCGGTTCTCGCGCACGATCGAGGCGGAGTGGAGCAGCCTGGGCTGGAAGATGCCCACGGTCAGCGCCGCGCTGCGCAGCGCCGGGGCCAGCCATACGGTGTTGTCCGTCGCGCAACTGACGATCGCCGGGGCCGTCACCGTGATCCTGCTGGCCCTGTTCCATCGCGGCCGGAAAGAGGCCGCGCCCAGCAGCCTGGACTCCGCGGCCCTGCAGGTAGGCGTGTTCCTGACCACGCCCTACGCCTTCGTCTACGACATGCCGATGGTGTCGGCCGCCGCCGTGATGCTGGCGGCCGCGCGCATGGCGCCCGGCCAGGCCTGGCGCCCGGGAGAACGCATCCTGGCGATTACGGGCTTCTGCCTGCCGATGTTCATCTTCTCGGGCGTGTTCAACGGGATCCCGCTGGGACCGCTGATCCTGATCCCCCTGTTCGCCCTGCTGGTCCGCGCGGCCTGGACCGAGCGGACTACACCGAGAACCGCGCCGTGATCCGCTGCCCCTGACGCTCGATCGTCACCACCCAGTTGCGGGCCGCGGGACCGGCCAGGATGGCGCTCAGGTCGGAGACGGTGTTGACCGCGCGGCCATTGACCTCGCGAATGAAATCGCCCGGTTGCAGGCCCGCGTTGGCCGCGTAGCCCTGCTGCAACTTGGTCACCAGCACGCCGCGTCCGGCGAAGGGATCGATGCTCAGATCCTGGGCCGCCGCCGGCGAGAGGTTGATCACCGTGGCGCCGTCGAACGGGTTGCGCCCTTTGAGGACACGCTCGTCGCGGGCGGGAACCTCCGGCGCGGCCGCGGCGCGGATCGTCAGGGTCTGGGGGCGCTCGTTGCGCTGGATCTGGACCGGCACGCTGTCGCCGATCTTGTGGGTGCCGATGGCGAAGGCGCCCGCGCCGTCGTCGTTCACGGCCTGGCCGTCGATCGACAGGATCACGTCGCCTTCCTTCAGGCCCGCGCGGTCGGCGGACGAGCCGGGATAGACCTGGGCCACCAGCACGCCGCGCGGCGCGGCCATGCCGAGACTCCGGGCGATTTCCCCGGTCACCGGCTGGCCCTTCACGCCCAGCCAGGGCCGCACGACGCTGTGGCCGCCGCCCAACGCGGCGTTGACCACCTGCCGGACGACGGCGGCGGGAATGGCGAAGCCCACCCCGCTGGACGAGCCCGAGCGCGAGATGATGAAGGTGTTGATGCCGATCAGGTCGCCGTCCATGTCGACCAGCGGACCGCCCGAATTGCCCGGATTGATCGCCGCGTCGGTCTGGATGTAGCTGCCGAAATCGGCCGCGCCGACATCGGTGCGGGCCAGGGCCGAGATGATGCCGTTGGTGACCGTCTGGCCGACGCCGAACGGATTGCCCAGGGCCAGCACTAGGTCGCCGACCTCAAGCCGCGCCTGGTCGTCGATGGCCATGACGGGCAGCTTCTCGCCCTTGGTGTCGATCTTCAGCACGGCCAGATCGGCGCGCGGATCGTCCAGCAGCACCTTGGCCGGGAACTCGCGACGGTCGGCCAGCTGGACGGTGATGTCGCCGGCTCCCTCGACGATGCCTTCGATATTGTGGTGGTTGGTGATGATCACCCCATCGGCGCGGACGATCGCGCCCGAGCCCAGCGAGCCCTGGATCTGCTCGCGCGGCGCGCCGCCGCCGCCCATGAAGAAGTCCCAGAACGGATCGGCGCGCTGGCGCACCACCCGGCGGCTGGCGACATTGACCACGGCCGGCGAGGCCTTCTTCACCACGGGCGCGAACGACATCTTCATCGACGCCGCGTCGGTCGGGACGTGGCGCGTCGGCTGAGGCATGTCGGGGATCGACTGGGCCTGCGACTGGCCGGTCGGGTTCGAGCAGGCGGCCAGCAGGACGACGACGGGCAGCAGGGCGCGGATCGGGCGCATGGTGTTCAAGAAGGCTCCTAGCGGTTCCAACGCCAACTCAGCCGAGCTTTCGGGCGAGTTCAAGGCGGGGAAAGGTCGAGGTTTCGGCGTGTGTGTAAGGGATCAGGCCGTCCGTGGTTCCGAGGCGGGAAGCGGACGCGCCTTGGCCCAGGCCAGGAAGGTCGCGGCCAGCATCAGCGTCGCGGCGATCAGGATCGGCAGGCCCGGCATGTGCAGGGTCGCGTCGTGGCGGATCGCGAAGGCGAACGGGATCAGGAACAGCGACGGGCCGATGATCGACGAGATGCCCATCATCGCCGAATTGGCGCCCTGCAACTGGCCCTGCTCGTTCGGCGCGACACGGCGCGTCATCAAGCCTTGCAGGCCCGGCTGGATCAGGCCGGTCAGCGAGAAAAGCGGCAGGCCGCACAGATAGAGCAGACCGGTCGGCGCCAGGGCGTAGATCATGAAGCCGGCGAAGCCCGAGAACAGGCCGATCAACAGCGCCCCGCGCTCGCCCACCGCCTTCACCACCCGGCCCACGACCAGGGCCTGGACGATGATGCTGGAGATCCCGCTGGCCATCAGGGTCAGGCCGACCGTGTTCGGACCCCAGCCGTAGCGGAAGCCCATATAGAGTACGAACACGCTGGGCAGCACGTTATGGGCGAGCTGGAACAGGAAGCCGACGCCGGCGAGACCCAATAGACCAGGATGGTTGCGCAGGAGTTGCAGTGAACCGATCGGATTGGCCTTCTTCCAGTCGAAGCGCGTTTGCCGACGCTCGGGCGGCAGCGACTCCGGCAGCACGAAGAAGCCGTACAGCCAGTTGCACAGCGCCAGACCCGCGCAGACCAGGAAAGGCAGGCGATGATCGAACTGCCAGAGGAAGCCGCCCAGCATCGGGCCGAAGGTGAAGCCGACGCCGAACGCCGCGCCCATCAGGCCAAAGCCCTTGGCGCGGTTCTCGGGCGTGGTGACATCGGCGACATAGGCGCTGGCGGTCGAGAAGCTGGCGGCGGTCATGCCGTTGAAGATCCGGCCCACGAACAGCCACCACAGGCTTGGCGCGAAGGCCATGAACAGGAAGTCGACGCCCAGGCCGAAGATCGAGGTCAGGATCACCGGACGGCGGCCGAAACGGTCGGACATCAGGCCCAGCACCGGCGAGCAGAAGAACTGCATCACGCCCCAGACGGTGGCGAACAGCACGACCCAGTCGGCCGCCACGGCCGTATCGCCGCCGCCGAACGACTTAACCAGATTGGGCAGGACGGGGATCATCACGCCCAGGGACAGCACGTCCATGATCGCGGTGATGAAGATGAAGCCCAGGGCCGCCTGTCGTTTCGCGCCCGTGATGGTCTGTGTCATGCGTCGCTCTCCCCAAGCCGCTCTAGAGCATTTTCCGATAAGTGTGAAACGGTTATCGGATCGAAAAATGCTCTAAACTTCTGATTTCGAGCCCTTTTTTATCCGATCTGATTGGATCAATCAGATCGGAAAGGGCTCTAGGTGGACGCTGTTCGATCGCGCCGCAAGGGCCCGCGTGGTCGACGCCGCCCCGCCCTACCGCAGGGCCGCGCTCACGACCTTCAGGGAGCCGTCGCCCGGCTCCGGCTTCACGCCGGTGATCCGCGCCAGCAGCGGATAGACGTCGACATTGTCGAACAGCGGCAGGACGACGCCGGGCTTGAACGAGGGTCCATGGGCGACAAACACCGCGCGCATCAGCGGATCGTAGGGATCGAAGCCGTGGGCGCCGCCGTCCTTGCCGTCCCACGGGTTGGACCTCTTCTTGCCGGCCTCGTCCTGGGCCGCGCGCGTCGTCGTGTACCAGCCCGTTTCCGACAGGCAGACGATCGCCGGGATGCGCGGATTGCGGCCATAGTGGAAGCGGGCCGGAACCCGGTCCTTGCGCCAGCAGGTCATGTGCGGCAGCGGACGCAGGACAGCGGCCTCGACCGCCGGCTCGCGCCCGGGGCGGGGCGAGAAGGTCGTGATCGCGCCCCTGTTGACCAGGCGGATCGAGGACAGATCGATCAGGTCGTCCAGCACGATGCGGTTGGCCGCCGGCAGCGGCGCCATGCCGTGATCGGCCACGATGACGATGTCGGTGGTCTCGAAACGTCCCCTCGCCTTCAGGCCGGCCACCAGACGCCCGATGCAGCGGTCCAGCTCGACCAGGGCCGCCCGCAGCTCGGGCGAGTCCGGGCCGTAGTGGTGCCCCTCGGTGTCGGCGGCGTCGAAATAGAGGGTGGTGAAGGCCAGGGGCGGACCGTCGGCGCTGTCCATCCAGGCCAGGACCTGATCGACGCGAGCGTCATAGGGAAACTTGGAGTCGTACTTTACCCAATGGACCGGACGGACGCCGTCGATCACCGTTTCGGAGCCGGGCCAGAACATGGCGGCGGCCGGCTTGCCTTGCTTGATCGCCGAGACCCAGAACGGCGTCGCCTGGTTCCACCAGCGCGGATCGTTGGCCGACTCGCCGTTCATCATGAACTTGGGACCGCCGATCGCGGCGTCCTCCATCTCGTTGCCGATCACGCCGTTGCGGTCCGGACGCTTGCCGGTCACCAGCGTGTAGTGGTTCGGATAGGTCAGGCTGGGGAACGAGGGCCGCATCGCCCCGCGCGCGCCGTCATCGGCCAGGGCCTTGAGGTTGGGCGTGACGCCGCGATCCAAATAGTCGGCGCGGAAGCCGTCCAGCGAGACCAGAATCGTCAGGTGCGGGGCCTTTTCCCGCGCCTGAGCGACGCCAGCCGCCAGCGCCAGACCGGCGGCGAGAACCAGCGAAACAAGACGACGGACCAGCATGGGATGCTCGCTTAACACAACGGAGCCTCCCTGATCGACGCCCCGCGTTGCAGGCGTGTGACGAACGTCGTTCGCGCGGCTCCGATGGGACCGGTTCGCGGCATGACCGGCTCTTAACTTGGCGCGAGGGCGGCGGACCGCCATAGTCCCCCGCGTCGAGCCGACTCGTCGGCGCCCGGGAATCTCGCATGTCGATCGCCCTGGAGGCCAACCGCCTCACCAAGACCTACGGGGCGGTGCGCGCCCTCGACGATTTCTCCATCGCCATTCCCGCCGGCGGCGTGTTCGGGGTGCTGGGACCCAACGGCGCGGGCAAGAGCACCCTGTTCCGGATCGCGCTCGGCCTGGTGCGCCCCACCTCGGGCTCGGCGCGCCTGTTCGGCGCCCCGCCCGGCGACATCTCCGCCCTGCGCAAGGTCGGGGCGATGATCGAGACCCCACGCTACCCGGCCTACCTGACCGCCCGCGACACCCTGACCCTGCTGGCGCTGGAAAGCGGCCGGAAGGGCGCCGACATCGACGGCTGGCTGGCGCGCGTGGGCCTGACCGAGGCCGCCGATCGCTCGACCGCCGGCTACTCGGTCGGCATGAAGCAGCGTCTGGGCCTGGCGGCCGCCTTCTTCACCAAGCCCGAACTGGTCATCCTGGACGAGCCGACCAGCGGCATGGACCCCGCCGGCATCCAGGAGATCCGCGCTCTGATCGTCGACCTGGCCCAGCGCGAGGGCGTCACCGTGATCCTGGCCAGCCACCAGCTGGACGAGGTGCGTCGCGTCTGCGACCGGGTGGCCATCCTCTCCAAGGGCAAGGTCGTCGCCGAGGGCGGCGTGGCCGAGCTGACCGCCGGCGAGGCGCGGCTGCGCATCACCGCCGCCTCCCCCATCGCCCAGGTGTTGTCGGTGCTGGGCGACAAGGGCAAGGCCGACGGCGCCGACGCGGCGCTGGCCGACATCCGCCGCGACGAAGCGCCCGCCCTGATCCGCGCCCTGGTCGAGGCCGGGGTCGAGATCACCGAGGCCCGCTGGCGCGAGGCCGATCTCGAGGGCGTCTACCTGAAGACCTTGGATCAGGAAGCCGCCTGATGGGGAACAGCCTGATGCTGACCGACGCCATTCTCGCCGAGCGCTTCCGCCTGCTGCGCGACCGCTCCGCTCTGTTCTGGGGCTTCTGCTTCGCGCCGCTGGCGGGCTTCGTGCTCAGCATCGGCGGTGATCTCTTCCTGCGCAATGTCATCCGCCAGCCGATGCCGGGCATGTCCGTGGCCTTGCTGGACCAGGTGATCAAGGCGCTGGCCGACGGGTGCTCGACCTTCTCGGCGCTGTTCCTGATGATCGGCGCCGCCGCCGTGCTGGCCGGCGACTATCGGGGAGAGACCTGGCGGCTGCTGACCCCGCGCAACACCCGCCCGAACCTGTTGCTGGCCAAGCTGTTGGTGGTGGGCGAGGCGATCTTCTGGAACCTCATGCTAACCGCCGCGCTGTCGGCCCTGGCGACGATCATCGGCTCGGCCATCGGCCGCAAGGCGCTGATCGTCACCGCCATGGACCGCACGGTGTTCGACGCGATCGGCGTGCTGGCCATCACCTGGCTGGAGGCCATGACCCTGGCGGCGCTGGCGGCCTGTGTCGGGGTCCTCTCGCGCTCGACCATGGGTGTGGTCATCGCCTGCCTGGGCGCGCGCTTCGTCGAGACGGTGCTGTCCACGTCCCTGCGCCTGATGGACCAGGGCAAGGTCACCGGGAAGCTCTTGGCCATCCCGGTCTTCGACGCGGACCTTTTGCGCGGCGCCCTGCTGGACCCGGCCCAGCTGGGCCCGGCGGCCAGCTCGGCCGGCCCCGCCCTGGCGGCGCTGGCAGCCTGGATCGTCGCCCTCTCGGCGGGCGCGGTGTTCCTGTTCCAACGGCAGGATTTGACGCGGGAGTAGCCGGTGGGCCGGAGGCGAACCGGCCAATCTCCCCATGAGCGCGCCGAGCGCCTTTGCAATCTTCGCGAAACGCCCTCCATAGTCCAAGCTGGACTTGGAGATGGAGGACGCGATGAGCCTGAGAACGCCTTTGCTGGCCCTGACTTGGCTCGGCTTTCTGGCCCTGCCCGCCCAGGCCCAGGGACCGACGCCGCCGACGTCCAACGCCGAAATGACCCGCATCTATGATGAGGATCAGGGCGACCGTCAGAAGACGCCGATCGACTGGTCGAAAGTGACCCCGCGCGATGAACAGCGCCGCGACGCCACGCGGAAACTGTTGGCCGACGGCGCCTTGCACACCGCCGAGGATTTCCGCCACGCGGCGTTCATCTATCAGCACGGCGCGGCGCCAAACGACTATCTGCTGGCCCACACCCTGGCGATGGTCGCCGTCGGCAAGGGCGACAGCTCGTCGCTCTGGATCGCCAGCGCCACGCTGGATCGCTACCTGATGAACATCGACAAGCCGCAGATCTACGGGACGCAGTTCATGGCCAAGCGCGGCGAAGAGATGGGCCAAGAGCCCTATGACCGCGATCTTGTCTCCGACGCCTTGCGCACGGAGTTGGGCGTTCCCACGCAAGCGCAGCAGGTCGAGCAGCTCCAGGCGATCCGAGCCGGGCATCGAGCCGCGCCAAAGCCGGAAACGCCCAAGCCGTGACGCCCAACGAAAAAGGCCCCGGATCGCTCCGGGGCCTTTCGTCTCAGCTTGCGCCGATCAGCTTGCGCCGAAATCTCTTAGTCTTCGGCGTCGGCGGTGAAGACCGGACCCGAGTCCTTGCCCTTTTCCGAAACGTCGCGGTCGACGAACTCGATCACGGCCATCGGGGCGTTGTCGCCGTAGCGGAAGCCGGCCTTCAGGACGCGGATGTAGCCGCCCTGACGGTCCTTGTAGCGCGGGCCGAGGACCGCGAAGAGCTTGCCGACTTGTTCGACGTCGCGAACCGAGCTGATGGCTTGGCGGCGAGCGTGCAGGTCGCCGCGCTTGGCCAGGGTGACCAGCTTTTCGACGATCGGACGCAGTTCCTTGGCCTTCGGCAGGGTGGTGACGATCTGCTCGTGCTTGATCAGCGAGGCCGACATGTTGGCGAACATGGCGGTGCGGTGAGCCGAGGTGCGGCCCAGTTTGCGGTGGGCGTAGCCGTGACGCATTTTCTTCTCTCCTGGGCGCTTGGCCCGAGCGGCTGCCTGACAAGGCGCGCCTGATTGTCACCAATCCTGGTCCGTCCCGACCGGGTTCAGAGCGAAGCGCTGGGGCCCTCCACCGCGTAGCGGCTTCAAAAGGCCCAGGCCGCCTTCCCTTTCCGAAGAGAGGAAGAGCGGCCCGGATTTAGCGCGATAGGCTTCGAAGGTTCTTAGATTTGGTCTTCGAACTTCTTGGCCAGGTCTTCGATGTTCTCCGGCGGCCAGTTCGGCACGTCCATGCCGAGGTGCAGACCCATGCCGGCGAGCACTTCCTTGATCTCGTTCAGCGACTTGCGGCCGAAGTTCGGGGTGCGCAGCATCTCGGCTTCGGTCTTCTGGATCAGGTCGCCGATGTAGACGATGTTGTCGTTCTTCAGGCAGTTGGCCGAACGGACCGACAGTTCCAGCTCGTCCACCTTCTTCAGCAGGGCCGGATTGAACGGCAGTTCCGGCTTGGATTCGTCGGCCGACTTGGCCTTCGGCTCCTCGAAGGTGATGAAGATCTGCAGTTGGTCCTGCAGGATCCGGGCGGCGTAGGCCACGGCGTCCACCGGGGTGACGGCGCCGTTGGTTTCCACTTCCAGGATCAGCTTGTCATAGTCCAGCGACTGGCCCTGACGGGTCGGCTCGACGCGGTAGGCGACGCGCTTGACCGGCGAGTACAGAGCGTCGACGGCGATCAGGCCGATCGGCGCGTCTTCCGGACGGTTGCGGTCGGCCGGGATGTAGCCCTTGCCGGTGTTGACCGTGAACTCCATGCGCACGTTGGCGCCGTCATCCAGCGTGCAGAGCACGTGGTCGGGGTTCAGGATCTCGATATCGGCCGGGGTCTCGATCTGACCGGCGGTCACCGGGCCGGGGCCGGTGGCGCGCAGGGTCATGCGCTTCGGGCCTTCGGCGTGCATCCGAACGGCCAGCTGCTTGATGTTCAGAACGATGTCGACGACGTCTTCGCGGACGCCTTCGAGCGAAGAGAATTCGTGCACCACGCCATCGATCTGGATGGCGGTGACGGCGGCGCCTTGCAGCGACGAGAGAAGAACGCGACGCAGGGCGTTGCCGAGCGTCACACCGAAACCACGCTCCAGCGGCTCGGCGACGATGCGAGCCTTGCGGCTGGCGTCGGCCCCGGTTTCGATCTGCGGCTTCTCAGGACGGATCAGCTCGTTCCAGTTTCTTTCGATCACGTGGTCGGTCCCTTGAACGCGGCTCGCCGGCCGCGTCTAGCGCAGCCGGCGAAGGAGAATTGTCGTCTAAAAAGTACTAGACGCGACGACGCTTGGGCGGGCGGCAGCCGTTGTGCGGAATCGGCGTGACGTCACGAATGGTCGTGATGGTCATGCCGGCCGCCTGCAGGGCGCGCAGAGCCGATTCACGGCCGGAGCCCGGACCCGAAACGTTGACTTCCAGGGTCTTCACGCCGTGTTCCGCGGCCTTCTTGCCCGCGTCCTCGGCGGCCATCTGAGCGGCATACGGGGTCGACTTGCGCGAGCCCTTGAAGCCCATCATGCCGGCCGAGGACCACGAGATCGTGTTGCCCTGGGCGTCAGTGATGGTGATCATGGTGTTGTTGAACGAGGCGTTCACGTGCGCCACGCCCGAGGTGATGTTCTTGCGTTCGCGCTTTTTAACGCGACCCGGTTCCTTGGCCATCGTCAGGCTACCTTACTTCTTCTTGCCGGCGATCGGCTTGGCCGGACCCTTGCGGGTACGAGCGTTCGTGTGGGTGCGCTGACCGCGGACCGGCAGGCCCTTGCGGTGACGCAGGCCGCGATAGCAGGCCAGGTCCATCAGACGCTTGATGTTCATCGAGTTCTCGCGACGCAGGTCGCCCTCGACGGTGTAGTCACGGTCGATCGTTTCGCGGATGGCGAGGACTTCGGCGTCGGTCAGTTGGTTGACGCGACGCGCATCCTCGATGCCCACCTTAGTGATGATCTCACGAGCCGACTTTTGGCCGATGCCGTGAATGTACTGAAGCGCGATCAGAACGCGCTTGTTCGTCGGGATGTTGACGCCTGCGATACGGGCCACGTCTAATGTTCTCCTAGTCACGCACTAGAGACGCGAACGGCGCACCCGGTAGGACCTACAAGATCCAAACCGGCGCGCACGGATCGCGCCCTTTCGCGGAAGCGCCCCGTTATAGGGATCGTTTCGCTTCCGTCAACAACTGAATCCACCGGATGTCCAGGGAATTCGGGCTTTCTTAAGCCACTCCCGAAAGAGCGGCGTCGATGGACGCGGCCACGGCTTCCACCGAACCCATCCCATCCAGTTCCGTCAGCTTCCCCTGCCCTTCGTAATAGGGCAGCAGAGGCGCGGTTTGAGCATTGTACTGCGCCAGGCGAGTCACGAAGACTTCGGGATTGTCGTCCGGCCGCCCCTGTTCCTCGAACCGCTTCTTGATCCGCTCGATCAGAGCGGGCTCGTCTACCTTGAGTCGGAGAACGACGTCGATCTTCTGTCCGCGCGCGGACAACATTTTATCCAGGGCCTCGGCCTGGGCGACCGTGCGCGGGAAGCCGTCGAAGATCGCGCCGCCGGCCGCCTCGGCCTCGGGCAGACGATCCTCGATCAAGGCGATGACGATCTCGTCGGTAACCAGCTCGCCGCGGTCCAGAACGCCCTTGACCTTCTGGCCCAGCTCCGAGCCGGAAGCGATCGCCGCTCGCAGCATGTCGCCGGTCGAGAGCTGCACCATGCCGCGCTCGGCGACTAGGCGCTTGGCCTGGGTGCCCTTCCCCGCCGCCGGCGGTCCGAACAGGATCAAGTTCATTTAAGCCCCTTCGCGCGTCTCACCGAGTCTGCGCCCGGCTGGTCTCCCGGAGCAGACCTAGAGCCCCGGGACGGAAAACGGAAGCCGGTTTTGTGACAAACCGGATTCCGACGCTTCCAATAGAATCGCCGCCGGCGCCTAGCGGTTGCGGCCGCCGCGCAGCTTCGACTTCTTGATCAGGCCCTCGTACTGGTGCGCCAGCAGGTGGGACTGAATCTGGGCCACGGTGTCCATGGTCACCGTCACGACGATGAGGATCGAGGTGCCGCCCAGCGCGAACTGGTTCGACTTGATCAGCATCATCACGAACTCGGGCGCGATACAGACGGCGGTGATGTAGGCCGCGCCGATCACGGTCAGGCGGGTCAGCACGTAGTCCAGGTACTCGGCCGTGCGCTTGCCCGGACGGATGCCCGGCAGGAAGCCGCCGTACTTGCGCAGGTTCTCGGCCGTCTCCTCGGGATTGAACACGACCGAGGTGTAGAAGAACGAGAAGAAGATGATCAGCAGGGCGTAGAACACCAGGAACGCCGGGTGGCCGTGCTGCAGCGCGCCCACCACGCCCGGCAGCCACGAGGCCCAGGACGGCAGGTTGGCCGCGTTGACGAACTGCAGGGCCGTGGTCGGCAGCAGCAGCAGGGACGAGGCGAAGATCGGCGGAATGACCCCGGCCGTGTTGATCTTCAGCGGCATGAACGAGCTTTCGCCGCCGATCATGCGGTTGCCCTGCTGGCGCTTGGGATAGTGGACCAGCAGGCGGCGCTGCGAGCGCTCCATGAAGACGATGGCCAGGATGGCGGCCACCGCGCCGATCACGATCAGGAACAGCGGGGTGTAGTTGCCCGAGGTCTGGGCCTGAACCAGCAGCTGACCCAGCGAGATCGGCAGACGGGCCACGATGCCGGCGAAGATGATCAGGCTGACGCCGTTACCGACGCCCCGGCTGGTGATCTGCTCGCCCAGCCACATCAGGAACAGGGTGCCGCCCGTCAGGGCCACCACGGTCGAGACGATGAAGAAGGCGTGGCTTACGCCGTCGACGACGATGCCTGGCTGCGCCGCCAGGCCCATGGCGATCGAGGCCGACTGGACGACGGCCAGCACCACGGCGAAGTAGCGGGTGTACTGGTTGAGGGTCTTGCGGCCCGCCTCCCCGCCTTCCTTCTTCAGCTTCTCCCACGGCGGATACACCGTGCCCATCAGCTGCACGATGATCGAGGCGCTGATGTAGGGCGTGACGTTCAGCGAGAAGATGGCCATGCGCTGCACGGCGCCGCCCGAAAACATGTTGAACATGCCGAGGATGCCCTCGGAGTTCCGGCTGAACAGCTGGGCGTAGGACGCCGCGTCGATGCCGGGGATCGGAACATAGGAGCCCAGCCGGTAGACGATCAGGGCGATGATCGTGAACCAGATGCGCTTGTGAAGTTCGGTCGCCTTCTGGAACGACGCGAAGTTCATGTTGGCTGCGAGTTGTTCGGCGGCCGAGGCCATTCAGATCCCCACGACTCAGGAGCGTGACAGCCGGAAACCCATACCGCGTCCGGCGGGGACCACGCTCTGAAAATTGGTTTCCCGGACCGCGTTGGTCCGAGGAGAGCGCCACAAATAGGTGAGGCTCGCCGCGATGTCACGGCGAGCCTCGTATTTCTGTCATCCCGATCGGAAACGAAGTCCCGGAAAGCGCCCCCGCGAAAGCCGCGAGGCGCTCAACGGGATGACATAAGGACTTAGGCTTCGGCTTGCGCCTTGGCCTTCTTGGTCACGGTGACCGAACCACCGGCGGCCTCGACGGCCTTGATGGCGGCTTCGGTGGCCGAATAAACGGTCAGCTTCAGGGCCGACTTGATTTCGCCCTTGCCCAGCAGCTTCACGCCGTCCAGCTCGCGGCGGATGACGCCGGCGGCGACCAAGTCGGCGGCCGAGACTTCGGCGCCAGCCTTCAGCTTACCGGCGGCGACGGCTTGTTCCAGGCGCCACAGGTTCACTTCGGCGTAGGACGCGCGGAACGGGTTGTTGAAGCCGCGCTTGGGCATACGCATGTGCAGCGGCATTTGACCGCCTTCGAAGCCGGCGATCGCGACGCCGGTCCGCGACTTCTGGCCCTTCACGCCGCGGCCGCTGGTCTTGCCCTTGCCCGAACCCGGGCCGCGGCCGACGCGCATGCGGCCCTTGGTCGAGCCTTCGCGGGGAGCCAGTTCATTCAGCTTGGTCATAGGTGCCTCTCCTTGGAGATCTGCGCCCGGTCGGACGACCGGACTCGGCGGTTGAAATTCGAAGCGCGCTTAAAACCCCAAAACGCCAGAGAACTCAATGGCGAAAAGCGATTTCAAACGAAAACCACCCCGGCTTTCACCGGGGTGGCGTATTTCGCGTCTCGTAGAGACCTACTCGACGATTTCCAGCAGGTGCTGGACCTTGCGGATCATGCCGCGGGTCGAGGGGTTGTCCTGCAGGGTCGAGGTGCGACCCACGCGGTTCAGGCCCAGACCGACGAGCGTGGCCCGTTGGTCCTTTTCACGACGGATGGGGCTGCCGGTCTGGCGCACCGTGATGGTCTTAGCTTCAGCCATGACTTAGCCCTCGATGGCTTCCGGCGACGACGCGCCGTCGGCGCGACGGCCGAGGATGTCGCCAACCTTCTTGCCGCGCTTGGCGGCGATCTGGCGGGGCGACGATTGCACCTTCAGGGCTTCGAACGTCGCGCGCACCATGTTGTACGGGTTCGAGGAACCCGTCGACTTGGCCACGACGTCCTGGACGCCCAGGGTTTCGAGAACCGCGCGCATCGGACCGCCGGCGATGACGCCGGTGCCGGGAGGCGCCGAGCGCATCATCACCTTGCCGGCGCCCCAACGGCCAGCGCCGTCGTGGTGCAGGGTGCGGGATTCACGCAGCGGAACGCGGATCATCGTCTTCTTGGCTTCCTCGGTCGCCTTGCGGATGGCTTCCGGCACTTCACGCGCCTTGCCATGACCGAAGCCGACGCGGCCCTTTTGGTCGCCAACGACCATCAGGGCGGCGAAGCTGAAGCGACGACCGCCCTTCACGGTGGCGGCGACGCGGTTGATGTGGACGAGCTTTTCGACGATGTCGCTGTCGACCCGCTCTTCGGGGGCGTTGCGGTCGCGACGGTCACGGCGTTGACCGCCTTCACCGCGCTGTTGTTCACCACGAGCCATTTTCGTTCCCTTAGAAGTTCAGGCCGGCTTCGCGCGCGGCGTCGGCCAGGGCTTTCACCCGGCCGTGGAAGATGTAACCGCCACGATCGAACACGACGTCCTTGACGCCCTTTTCGATGGCGCGCTCGGCGACGAGCTTGCCAACCTTGGCGGCGGCATCCTTGTCCGCGCCCTTGCCTTCGGCTTCCAGGGTGGAAGCCGACGCCAGGGTCACGCCGCGTTCATCATCGATAATCTGGGCGTAGATGTTCTTCGACGAACGGAAGACCGACAGACGCGGACGACCGTTGGCGAGGCTCTTGAGGCGGGTGCGAACGCGCTGAGCGCGCTTGGCCGCCGATTCACGAGGAGAGAGCGCCATGGCTTACTTCTTCTTGCCTTCCTTGCGGCGAACGGTCTCGCCAGCATAACGCACGCCCTTGCCCTTGTACGGCTCCGGCGGACGAATGCGGCGGATCTTCGCGGCAATCTCACCAACCGCCTGCTTGTCGATGCCGGCGATCTTGATTTCGGTTTGCTTCGGCGTGGCGAACGTGATGCCGGCCGGGGCCGCGACGTCCACGTCGTGGCTGAAACCGAGTTGGAGGCTCAGGGCCGTGCCCTTCATGGCCGCGCGGTAACCGACGCCGACCAGTTCGAGGTTTTCCTCGAAGCCGGTGGTCACACCGTGCACCATGTTGGCCACCAGCGTGCGGGACAGACCCCACATGCCCTTGGCGCGCTTCGTGTCGACGCGCGGCGTCAGCGAGAGCTCGTTGCCCTCTTGCTTCAGCTCGACTTCGTCGGCGATCGTCCACGAGAGTTGACCCTTGGGGCCCTTCACCGTGACCGTCTGGCCCGCGACCGTCAGCGTGACGTTCGCGGGGATGACGACGGCTTTCTTACCGATACGTGACATGCTCTTTCCCTCCCGCGCCTAGTAGACGCGGCAGAGGACTTCGCCGCCGACATTAGCGTCGCGCGCGGCGGTGTCCGACATGACGCCCTTCGGCGTCGAAAGGATCGAGATGCCCAGGCCGTTCTTGATCGGCTTGAGGTCCTTGATCGACGAGTAGACGCGACGGCCAGGCTTGGACACGCGGCTGATCTCGGCGATCACGGGCTCGCCGTCGAAGTACTTGAGCTCGATCTCGAATTCGGGGAACGCACCGGGCTTCTCGATCAGCGAGTAGCCGCGGATGTAGCCTTCATCGGCCAGCACGTCGAGGACGCGGGCGCGCAGCTTGGAAGCCGGCGTCGACACCTTCGAGCGCTTGCGCGTGGCGGCGTTCTTGATGCGAGCGATCATATCGCTCAGGGGATCGTTCATCGACATCTGATCGTCCTTACCAGCTCGACTTGACGAGGCCCGGGATCTGCCCTTGCGAACCCAGTTCGCGGAGCGCCACACGGCTCATCTTAAGCTTGCGGTAGTAGGCGCGCGGACGGCCCGTGACTTCGCAGCGGTTGCGGATGCGGATCGGCGAGCTGCTGCGGGGCAGCTTCGCCAGCTTGAGGCGAGCCTCGAAGCGTTCCTCGAGCGGCAGGCTTTCGTCGTTGGCGATCGCCTTCAGCGCGGCGCGCTTCTCGGCGAACTTCTTGACGAGGGCCTTGACGGCTTCGTTGCGGTTGACGGCGCTTTTCTTGGCCATGGTTTCTTTCCTTCCCGCTCTCTTAGTTGACGAACGGGAACTGGAATTCCTTCAGGAGAGCCTTGGCTTCCTGGTCGGACTTCGCAGTGGTGCAGACGATGATGTCCATGCCCCAGATCTGTTCGATCTGGTCATAGTTGATTTCCGGGAACACCAGGTGCTCCTTCAGGCCCATGGCGTAGTTGCCGCGGCCGTCGAAGCTCTTGCCGTTCAGACCACGGAAGTCCTTCACGCGCGGCAGCGCGATCGTGACCAGGCGGTCCAGGAATTCGTACATCCGGTCCTTGCGCAGGGTGACCTTGGCGCCGACCACCATGCCTTCGCGCAGCTTGAAGCCGGCGATGGACTTGCGGGCGCGGGTCGCGACGGGCTTTTGGCCGGCGATCGCCTGCAGATCCTTCAGGGCGGTCTGAGCCTTCTTGGAGTCGGCCACCGCCTCGCCGATGCCCATGTTCAGGACGATCTTGTCCAGCTTGGGGATCTGCATTTCGTTGGTGTAGCCGAACTGCTCCTTCATCGCCGAGCGGATACGCTCGCGATAAACGGTCTTCAGCCGGGGCTCGTAAGCTTGATCAGCCATTGATCACCTCGCCGGTCGTCTTGGCGACGCGCACCTTCTTGTCGCCTTCGATCTTGAAGCCGACGCGGGTGGGCTTGCCCTTGGAGTCCACGATGGCGACGTTCGAGACGTGCAGCGCGGCTTCCTTGTTCTTGATCCCGCCTTGCGGGTCAGCCTGGGTCGGCTTGGTGTGGCGCGACACGATGTTCACGCCTTCCACGACGACACGATCTTCCTTCGGCAGGACTTGCAGGACAGCGCCTTGCTTGCCCTTGTCCTTGCCGGCCAGAACGACGACGCGGTCGCCCTTCTTGATCTTAGCGGCCATTACAGCACCTCCGGAGCGAGGGAGATGATCTTCATGTGGTTCTTGGCGCGCAGTTCACGGGGAACCGGGCCGAAGATCCGCGTGCCGACCGGCTCGCTCTGCTTGTTCACGATCACCGCGGCGTTCTTATCGAAGCGGATGACCGAGCCATCCTTGCGCTTCAGATTTTGATTCACCCGAACGACGACGGCGCGCAGCACGTCGCCCTTCTTCACGCGACCGCGCGGAATGGCTTCCTTGACGGAGACGACGATGACGTCGCCCACGCTGGCGTAGCGACGGCCAGCGCCGCCCAACACCTTGATGCACATGACCCGGCGAGCGCCAGAGTTATCGGCGACGTCCAGGTTAGTTTGCATCTGGATCATGGTCTAAACCTTCCAGATTAAGCCGAAGCCTTGGGAAGGACTTCCCAGGTCTTCAGCTTGGACTTCGGAGCGCACTCGACGATGCGGATAGCTTCGCCGGTCTTGTACGCGTTGGCTTCGTCGTGCGCGTGATACTTCTTCGACTGACGCACGATCTTCTTCAGGATCGGGTGAACGATAGTCCGTTCGACCTTCACCACGACGGTCTTATCGCCCTTGTCGGAGACGACGACCCCTTCGAGGATACGCTTGGGCATATCGTTCTCCTTACGCCGCGGCCTTGGCGCGCAGCACGGTCTTGATCCGCGCGATATCCTTGCGGATCTCGTTGACGCGGTGGGTCTTCTCGACCTGACCCGTGGCGGCCTGGAAGCGCAGGTTGAACTGCTCCTTCTTCAGGCTGATCAGCGTGTCGGCCAGCTGGTCGGGGGTCATGCCCCGGATGTCAGCGATCTTCATGAGCCTCAGGCCTCCATGGCCACACCCGCGTCGATGCGGGTGACAACACGGGTGCGGATCGGCAGCTTGGCGGCGCCAAGGCGGAGCGCTTCACGCGCGACATCGTCCGGCACGCCGTCGATTTCGAACATGATGCGGCCCGGAGCCACGCGGGCGGCCCAGTAATCCACCGCGCCCTTACCCTTACCCATCCGGACTTCGGCGGGCTTGCCGGTGACCGGCACGTCCGGGAAGATGCGGATCCAGACGCGGCCTTGACGCTTCATCTGGCGGGTGATGGCGCGACGAGCGGCTTCGATCTGGCGAGCCGTGATGCGCTCCGGCTCGACGGCCTTCAGGCCATACGAACCGAAGTTCAGCAGGGTGCCGCCCTTCGAAGCGCCGTGGATGCGGCCCTTGAACTGCTTGCGGAATTTGGTCTTCTTCGGAGACAGCATGGCGATCTAATCCTTAGGCGCGATCGCGACGGTCACGACGCTCGCCCCGGTCGGGACGATCGCCGCGCTCACGGCCGCCACCTTCGCCGGCGGGGCCGGACTCGGTGGCCAGGCGCTTGTCGAGCGCCATCGGATCATGCTCCAGCACCTCGCCCTTGAAGATCCAGGTCTTCACGCCGATGATGCCGTAGGTGGTCTTGGCTTCGGCGAAACCGAAGTCGATGTCGGCGCGCAGGGTGTGCAGCGGCACGCGGCCTTCGCGGTACCACTCCATACGTGCGATTTCAGCGCCGCCGAGGCGACCCGAAACGTTGATCCGGATGCCCTTGGCGCCGAGACGCACGGCCGACTGGATCGAGCGCTTCATGGCGCGACGGAAAGCGATACGGCGCTCGAGTTGCTGAGCGATCGACTCGGCGACCAGCTGAGCGTCGGTTTCCGGCTTGCGGATCTCGACGATGTTCAGGTGGACTTCGCCTTCGGTCATCACCGACAGGTCCTTGCGGAGCTTGTCGATGTCAGCGCCCTTCTTGCCGATGATGACGCCCGGACGGGCGGCATAGATCGTCACGCGGCACTTCTTGTGCGGACGCTCGATGATGATGCGCGAGACACCAGCTTGGTACAGGCGCTTCTTCAGAGCGGCGCGGACCGCCAGGTCTTGGTGCAGCAGCTTGCCGTACTGGTTGCCGTCGGCGAACCAACGGCTGTCCCAGGTGCGGTTGATGCCGAGCCGCAGCCCGACCGGATTGACTTTCTGACCCATTAGGCGGCCTCACCCAGTTCGCGGACCACGATCGTGATCTCGGAGAACGGCTTTTCGACGCGCGTCGCGCGACCGCGGGCGCGGGGCGAGAAGCGCTTCATGATCAGGTTCTTGCCCACATAGGCCTCGGCGACGACCAGGCTGTCGATGTCGAGGTTGTGGTTGTTCTCGGCGTTCGAGATCGCCGAGTACAGCGCCTTGCGGACGTCCTGGGCGATGCGCTTGTGGCTGAACTCGAGCTCGTTCAGAGCGCGCTGGACGTTCAGGCCACGGATGGACTGAGCGACCAGGTTCAGCTTGCGCGGGCTGGTGCGCAGGGTGCGCACCTTGGCCATCGCTTCGGCGCCCGACAGGCGGCGTTCTTGCTTCTGCTTGGCCATGATTACTTCCTCTTGGCCTTCTTGTCGGCCGCGTGACCCGGGAAGTTCCGGGTCGGCGCGAATTCGCCGAACTTCATGCCGACCATGTCTTCCGACACGAGCACGGGGACGTGCTTCTGGCCGTTGTGCACGCCGAAGGTCAGGCCGACGAATTGCGGCATGATGGTCGAGCGGCGCGACCAGGTCTTGATGACGTCCTTGCGGCCCGACGACAGAGCGGCATCGGCCTTCTTCAGGAGGTACCCGTCGACAAACGGGCCTTTCCAGACGGAGCGGGTCATGGCTTAGCGGCCCTTCTTCGCTTTGTGGCGCGAGCGGATGATGAACTTATCCGTGGCCTTGTTGACGCGGGTCTTGGCGCCCTTGGTCGGCTTACCGGCCGGGGTCACCGGGTGGCGACCGCCCGAGGTGCGGCCTTCACCGCCGCCGTGGGGGTGGTCGACCGGGTTCATGGCGACGCCGCGAACGTGAGGACGACGACCCATGTGACGCGAACGACCGGCCTTGCCGAGGTTCTGGTTCATGTGGTCCGGGTTCGACACGGCGCCGACGGTGGCCATGCACGAGTCGAGCACCATGCGCAGTTCGCCCGAGTTCAGGCGGATCTGGGCATAGCCGGCGTCACGACCGACCAGCTGGGCGTAGGCGCCAGCCGAACGGGCGATCTGACCGCCCTTGGCGGGCTTCAGCTCGATGTTGTGGATGATCGTGCCGATCGGCAGCGTGCGCAGCGGCGAGGCGTTGCCCGGCTTCACGTCGACCTTTTCGCCCGTGACGACTTCGTCGCCGGCCTTCAGACGTTGCGGAGCCAGGATGTAGCTCAGCTCGCCGTCCGTGTAGCGGATCAGCGCGATGAAGGCGGTGCGGTTCGGATCGTACTCGAGGCGAACGACCGTGGCCGAGCCTTGCTTACGACGCTTGAAGTCGACCAGACGGTACAGGCGCTTGGCGCCGCCGCCGCGGAAACGGACCGCGATACGGCCGTTGCCGCCGCGACCGCCCGACTTGGTCAGGCCTTCGACGAGCTTCTTCTCGGGGCGACCCTTGTGAAGTTCGCTGCGATCGATCAGCACCAGGCCGCGCTGGCCGGGGCTGGTCGGGTTAAATTGCTTCAAGGCCATGTCTTAGAGCCCCGTCGTGATGTCGATCGACTGGCCGTCGGCCAGGGTCACGATCGCTTTTTTGACGTCGTTGCGACGACCCACGATGCCGCGGAAGCGCTTGGTCTTGCCCTTGGTCACGATGGTGTTGACCTTGGTCACCTTGACCTTGAACAGCTCTTCGACGGCGGCGGCGATTTCGTCCTTGGTCGCGTCGTTGGCCACCTTGAAGACAACCTTGTTCTGCTCGCTGAGCAGGGTCGTCTTTTCGGTGATCACCGGCGACAGGATCGTGTCGTAGTGGCGAGCGGTGGCGGCCATTAGGCGGCTTCCTTCTCAGCGAAACGGGCCGAGATCGCTTCGACCGCGTCCTTGGTCAGGACGAGGGTCTGGCGACGCAGCACGTCGTAGACGTTCAGGCCGGCGTTCGGCAGGACATCCACGTTCGGGATGTTGCGGGCGGCGAGCTTGAAGTTCGCGTCCACTTCCGGGCCGGCGATGACCAGGGCGTTCTTCAGACCGATCTTGTCGAAGTTGGCGCGCAGGGCGGCCGTCTTCGCTTCGGTCAGAGCAACGTTGTCCAGGACGACCAGCGAGCCCGACTTGGCCTTCGACGACAGAGCATGCTTCAGGGCCAGGGCGCGGATCTTCTTGGGCAGGTCGAAGGCGTGGCTGCGGACCACGGGACCGTGGGCCTTGGCGCCGCCGACGAACTGGGCCGCACGGCGCGAACCGTGACGGGCGCCGCCCGTGCCCTTCTGCTTGTACATCTTCTTGCCCGTGCGAGAGACCTCGTTGCGGACTTGAATCTTGTGGTTGCCCGAGCGGCGCTTGGCCAGCTGCCAGGTCACGACGCGCTGCAGGATGTCGCCGCGGATGTCGTCGATGCCGAAGATGGCGTCGTCGAGATCAACGGAGCCGGCCTTGCCGCCGTCCAATTTGATGACGTCGAGTTTCATTAGCCTTCGCCCTCTTCGGTCGCAGCCGCGGGGGCCTCTTCAGCGGGGGTCTCGGCGGCGGCCGGAGCGGCCTCGCCAGCCTTGCGGAAGGCGCCCGGACGCGGAGCGTCGGCGGGGATAGCCTTCTTCACGGCGTCGCGAACCTTCACGTAGCTGCCTTCGTGGCCGGGGACGGCGCCCTTGACCAGGATCAGGCCGCGCTCGACGTCGACCTTCCAGATCGTGACGTTCAGCGTGGTGACGGTTTCTTGACCCAGGTGACCAGCCATCTTCTTGCCCGGGAACGTACGGCCCGGGTCCTGGCGGTTACCGGTCGAACCGTGCGAGCGGTGCGAGACCGAAACACCGTGGGTGGCGCGCAGACCGCCGAAGTTCCAGCGCTTCATGGCGCCGGCGAAACCCTTACCGACGGTGACGCCTTGGATGTCGACCTTCTGGCCGGCGACGAAGTGGTCGGCCGTCAGTTCGGCGCCGACTTCGATCAGGGCGTTTTCCTCGACGCGGAACTCGGCGACGACGCGCTTCGGCTCGACGGCCGCCTTCGCGAAGTGACCGCGCAGGGCCTTGGAGGTGTTCTTGGCCTTCTTGGCGCCGGCGCCCAGTTGCAGGGCGGTGTAGCCGTCCTTCTCAACGGTGCGCTGGCCCGTGACCTGGCAACCGTCGAGCGACAGGACGGTGACCGGCACGTGCTGACCAGCTTCGTCGAAGAAGCGGGTCATGCCCAGCTTCTTGGCGATGACGCCGGTGCGTTGGGTGGGGAGAGTCATGGATCAGGCCCTCCTTACAGCTTGATTTCGACGTCAACGCCGGCCGACAGGTCGAGCTTCATCAGCGCGTCCACGGTCTGCGGAGTCGGGTCAACGATGTCGAGAACGCGCTTGTGCGTACGGATCTCGAACTGCTCGCGCGACTTCTTGTCGACGTGCGGCGAACGGTTGACGGTGAATTTCTCGATAAGCGTGGGCAGGGGGATGGGGCCCCGCACCGTCGCACCCGTGCGCTTGGCCGTGTTGACGATCTCGCGCGTGGAATGATCCAACACGCGGTGATCGAAGGCCTTGAGCCGGATGCGGATGTTCTGACGATCCATATCGCTCGGTTTCCTAGTGGGCTGCGCCCGCGTCTCGAACCATTTCAAAGACCAACTCGGAACCCCAAGGAGCTCCGCACGCAGCGTCCGCAAAACAAATATCCCCAACAGTCGCCTGTCGGGGGTGATGACCAGATATTGCACCCCTCCCGAAGGAGGTTAGCGGCGCTATGTCCGGGCGTCTCGCGAACCGCGTTTGAGCCCGAAAGCTCACAGCCGGTCCAACAGAGGCGCGCTTGTACGGTCCAGAATCGGTTTCGTCAAGCGCTCTGTCCGGTTCGTCGCGACTTTGAGGGACGCGAGTCGTCGGGCCAGATCTGATTAGGCGCCCTCCCCCGCTGGCGCAAGCCCTCCGAAAACATAACGACGGTCCGCGTTTTTTCGGAATTCCGCCCAGACCTAGCAAGAACGTGCGCCCACTTGCGCGTAGGCGAAAATCTCGCCTTCGCAAGTGTCACAAAATTGCATTATTCGCCCTTCAAGCGGCGCCTGACGCCTTGAGCGGCGGGTCGAACCTCCATAGATGCCGCCCCTCCCCGGCGGACTGGGCGGCCCCTCCCCCAACAACGACCGCCCAGCCAGCCGGAGGAGCCACTGTTGTGTAAGGGGATAACCCACATGAATACCAAGCTTTTCGCCACCGCCGCCCTGATCGCCGCCGCCATCTCGGCCCCGGCCTTCGCCCAGCAAGTCGGCTCGATCGGCGCCGCCGTGAACTATGACGACCTGCGCACCGACGTCAGCGGCGGCCACGGCACGTCGGCCGTCATCGACGGCTCGGTGGCCGTTCCGCTGTCCGGCGCCTGGACGGTCACCGCCAATGGCGGTGTTTCGATCTCGAACAACAACCTGAGCGACCAGACCGTCGCCTCGGGCGCCGTCCACCTGACGACCAAGATCGACGACACCTGGCGCGTCGGCCCCTTCACGGCCCTGTCGCGCCCGTCCAACGACACGCTCTGGGCCGCTGGCGGCGAGGTCTCGAAGTACTTCTCGAACGTGACCCTGACCGGTCTGGCCGCCTACGGCCAGTCGAGCGACCTGAACGCCGACCTGTATTCGGTGCGCGGCGAAGCCCGCTACTTCGTGACGGATAACATCCGTCTGAACGCCGGCGCGGCCTGGTCGCGTGTCGACACCACCCGCAAGTCGGACCTGTGGGACGTCAATGTCGGCGGTGAGTACAAGTTCGCCGGCACGGGCTGGAGCACGTTCGGCAAGTACGTTCACACCGAGTCCGACGATCTGGCCCACCTGAACGACGACTCGGTGAAGATCGGCGTCCGCTACACCTTCGGCGGCAGCCTGAAGGATCGCGACCGCGCCGGCGCCGACCTGGCCACGGCCGACGACCTGTTCGGCTTCGCCAACCGCTAAGCCGCGGCGGACCTCTAGGGTCTGAAAAGCGAAAGGCCCCGGAGAACGATCTCCGGGGCCTTTCTACAATCTCTCTCTATATATAAGTGTGTGTGTTCGCTCAGCGGCCGATGATCACGTCGCCCGAGCCGGCCACGTGCTTCTGCACCGGGCCGTTGACCCTGGCGATGCGGATATTGCCCGAGCCCGCCACCGTCACGTTGGCGGCGTCGGCGTCCCCGTCGAACGTCACATTGCCAGAGCCCATCACGTTGGCCGAGACGGACCGAGCGTGGCCGCCCGCGACCGTGACATTGCCCGAGCCGACGATATTGCCCTTCAGCCGGCCGCCGATGCTGGCGACGCGCACATCGCCCGAGCCGGCGATCGCGGCTTCCAGGTCGCCAGCGACGGCCCGGGTGACCACGTTGCCGGAGCCGGCGATGTTGACCTCCAGCGACCCGGCCGATCCGGCGCGGGTGTCGCCCGAGCCCGCCTGGTTGATCTTCATCGCGCCGGCCGTATTGGCCACCGTCCAGGTTCCGCAGCCGGCGTTGTCGAGCTCGACGCTGGCGCTGCGGCCGATGTCGCCGAACACCGCGCCGCCGCCGGCGACCTTCACGTTCATCGGCGCGCGGATGGCGATCTGGGGCATGGCGTCATAGTCGACATCGCCCACGCCGCGCACATGGACGGTGATCTTGCCGTCGCGGCTGTTGCAGCTGGAAATCCGGTTGTGCCGCAGATCGCCGTCGACGATGATTTCGTCGCCGTTCTGACGCACCGTCAGCGGCAGGCTGGCGTTGTCGCGGATCACCTCGACCTTCACGTCCGGACGGTTTTCCGGGATCACGACGACGCGGGCGACCGCGTCCTTGATCTTCACGGACGGCGCGGCGGAAGCGGCGCCCGCGGCGGCCAGGGCGGCCGCGAGCACGGCCAGGGTTGTCATGGCTCGCATCGTTCAGTTCCCCCTCGGATGCGCGTTGATATTCGATGCGAGGACGTTAGCGAGGCGAACGACGTTCAGCGACTTAATTCGAAGTCATGACTTGCCCGTCATACGCCGCCTCGGGCGGCCGCCGAAATAAAGGCGCGTTCGTTCAAATCCCTCATCGTCGGCGAGTGACCAAACGTCATTCCTGGCGCAATCTCTCCCCATGGCCGGCACAACCTTCGAAACCCGTCACGCCCAGATGTTTCCCCGGCTGGAGCAGGCCGAGATCGAGCGGCTGCGCCGCTTCGGCCGCGTGGTCCGCGCCAAGGCCGGCGAGGCCCTGGCGACGGCGGGCGTCGCCTCGCCGGGCCTGTTCGTCGTCCTGGACGGCCGGGTGGCGATCACCCGGCGCGACGCCCACGACGAACGCCAGCCCATCGTCGAGCACGACGCCGGGCAGTTCATCGGCGAGATCGCCCAGCTGTCGGGCCGCCCGTCCCTGGTCGATGTCACCGCCCTGACCGACGTCGAGGCCCTGCTGATCGCCCCCGACCGCCTGCGCGCCGTGCTGGTCGCCGAGGCCGAGCTGGGCGAGCGGATCATGCGCGCTCTGATCCTGCGCCGCGTCAGCCTGATCGAGACCGGGGCCGGCGGCCCGATCATCGTCGGCCGCGCCGCCGACGCCCAGGTGATCCGCCTCTCCGGCTTCCTGGCCCGCAATGGCCATCCGTACCAGCACCTGGATCCGGACGCGGTCGATTGCGCCCAGGTGCTGATCCAGCGTTTCCACGTCGACGAGAGCGAGCTGCCGATCGTTCTGTGCCCGAACGGGGCCATCCTGCGCCAGCCGTCGGACCATCAGCTGGGCCGCTGCATCGGCCTGGCCGGACCGATCGACGCCGAGCGCCTGTATGACGTGGCCGTGGTCGGGGCGGGCCCGGCCGGGCTGGCCACCGCCGTCTACGCCGCCTCGGAAGGCCTGTCTGTGCTGGTGCTGGACACCCGCGCCTTCGGCGGCCAGGCTGGCGCCTCGGCCAGGATCGAGAACTATCTGGGCTTTCCCACCGGCGTCTCGGGCATGGCCCTGATGGGACGCGCCTTCAGCCAGGCCCAGAAATTCGGGGCCGAGCTGGCCATTCCCGACGAGGTCGCCGCGCTGGACTGCGAGGGCGGCGCGGACCGCTACCGCCTGAAGCTGGCCAGCGGCGAGACCGCCCAGGCCCGCACCGTGGTCATCGCCAGCGGTGCCCGCTATCGCCGGCTGGAGGTCGACAATCTGGACCGCTTCGAGGGCGCCTGCGTCCACTATTGGGCCTCGCCGCTGGAGGCCAAGCTGTGCTCCGGCCAGGAAGTCGCCCTGGTCGGGGCCGGCAACTCGGCCGGCCAGGCGGCGGTCTATCTGGCCAGCCAGGTCAAGAAGGTCTGGATGATCGTGCGCGGCGAGAGCCTGGCGGCGACCATGTCGCGCTACCTGATCGACCGCATCGAGAGCACGCCCAACATCGAGGTCGTCGTCCGCGCCGAGATCGTCGATCTTGAGGGCGACTCCGAGGACGGCAAGGGCGGCCAGTTGTCGGCGGTGCGCTGGCGCGGTCCGGACGGCCAGGAAGAGGTCAAGGCGATCAGCCACCTCTTCCTGTTCATCGGCGCCGCGCCCAATACCGCCTGGCTGACCCACTGCCATGTCGAGCTCGACAATCATGGTTTCGTCCGCACCGGAACCGACCTGGCCCCCGGCCATCCCAGCCTGCACACCAGCCGCAAGGGCGTGTTCGCGATCGGCGACGTTCGGGCCGGCTCGGTCAAGCGCGTGGCCGCCGCCGTCGGCGAAGGCGCCCAAGCCGTCGCCGCCATTCACGCCTATCTCGCCAACGCTTAGGGGTTAAGCCGATGACCTGCCGCCATGGCGACGCGATCCACCTGGTGACGCCCAGCGCCAAGGGCTGCGAGGAATGCCTGAAGACCGGCGGCTGGTGGGTGCACCTGCGCCTGTGCCGGACCTGCGGCCACGTCGGCTGCTGCGACGACAGCCCGAGCAAGCACGCCACCGCCCATTTCCGCGCGACCCGCCACCCGATCATCGAAGGCTATGACCCGCCGGAAGGCTGGGGCTGGTGTTATGTCGACGAGGAATTCGTCGAACTGCCGGACCAGACGCCCCAGATCGGGCCGATCCCGAGGTTCATGGGTTAGCGCTCGAGCGCTCCTTTCCCGGCGAGGATCTTGTCGCGGAACTTCTCGATCCGCGCCACGCGGGTGGCCGACTGCTTGGCCTGGTTCAGGGCGAAAAGGTAGCTTTTCTGGCGGCCCGGCGTCAGCGCGTGGAAGGCCTCGGCCAGTTCCGGATCGGCGTCCAGCGCGTCGGTCAGCTCTTCGGGGACATCGATCTCCCGCTCGGTCTTGGGCGGCTTGGTCCCGGCCTCGGCGTGATCCATCAACTGCTGCAGATAAGCCCGGATGACCGGCTCCAACTCGCCGACCTGGTCGACAGTGGTGAAGCGGATCATGCCCGGAGTCTGGCTGTTGGGCCCTTGCGGTTCCAGCACACCCTCACGGTCGGCGAGCAGACTGGCGTTCAAGAATGTGAGCCTGAAGTCGCCTCGAAACGCGGCCAGGAGCGCGATATTGCGCCCAGCGCGCCTGTAGCACGGGTGGGCCCACTTCACCGTTTCTTCCAGCCCCATGTCCAGACAGATCCGGCGCAAGGCGTTCAGCCCTTCGATCCACGGCCGGGTCGAACAGTCCGGCGTGGCGAAGCGGTCGCACCGGCCACAACCCTTGGTGAAGAAGTCGTCGGGATCGGTGATCATCGCCATACGCATTTCCTGCCACCTTTCCCGCCACCAGGAGAAGCGGCCTCCTTACATCTCACGGCGAGACGATCGCAGGGCTGCAGCTTCTAAGAGATGTAGGGTCGCCCCCGACCTGGAGGTTTGTTGACGTCCATTTGCAACCCCTAGATCGCAACCGCTACAGTGATGCCATGACACACGGAACCGGAACTGGGCACGTCAGCGCTCATCCAGAAAACGAGAAAGTCGTCGTCAGCTATGACGAGGTTTTCGACGAGTACACCGTTGAGACGCCCGGCGGCGCGTCGCGCCAGATGATCTATTTCTGCCCCTGGTGCGGAGAACGTCTACCGCAATCGAAACGGGATCAATGGTTCGATGCGCTCGAAGCGCAGGGGCTTAACCCTCTGAATGATCCAATTCCCGAACCCTACAAGACCGCTGCCTGGCGACTGGAGAATTAGGTCCGTTTCCATCCAGGGCGGCCTTTGACTTAACCTGCTGATGACGGGGCAGTTCAGAGCAAGGCCACCAAATCACTGCTCCCGCTAATGCGAGCTGCTTTAAGGTTGTATAATGCCCGTCGCGAAGCCGCCGCTGCTTCCTGTCGAACCTGCTCAGCTCGATCCGCCTGAAGCGGAGTATATCCGGCAATGTGTACACCGGTGCTATGGCGACGCGGCTATCGTGAGAAGTTATGGCCCTGATCCTGGGCAGTTGAAACTACACGTGGAAGCCGATGACAATAACGATCTTGTTCGGCACGAATGTCTCGGGTGGTTGATGTGCGAAATTAGCAGACCTATCGATCTTGAGGTTACGAAACGAGGAACCCGGATCCGAGGCGTGGCAAAGATCGCATATCGGCAGGGTCAAATACTGTAGGATAAATTCCCGCCCAGAGCAGCTCTCGCATCGTCCGCTCCCTCAAAGCA
>NZ_SZWJ01000039.1:0-38965 GCF_012184455.1 Caulobacter sp. SSI4214
GGCCAGCTGGCTGGCGCCGCCCGTCAGGACGATGCCCGCGCCTGGCTCGACCGGCGCGCCCGAGGCCTTCAGGCGCTCGCGCAGCAGCTCCAGCGTCTCCTCGACGCGCGGCTGGATGATGCCCTTCAGCAGGGAGCGAGGCGCGATCACCGGACCGGCGCCCGGATCGTCGCCGCGCGGCGGCGCCTCGATCATCTCGCGGTCCTCGTTGGCCGAGGCGATGGCGCTGCCGTGCAGGGTCTTGATGCGCTCGGCGCCCACCACCGAGGTCTGCAGGCCCCGCGCGATGTCCTGGGTCACGTGACCGCCGCCGACGGCCAGGCTGTCGACGTGGCAGAGCGCGCCGTTGTTGAACACGGCGACGGAGGTCGAGCCGCCGCCCATATCGATGCAGACCGCGCCCAGGTCCATCTCGTCCTCCTCCAGGGCCGCCAGGGCCGAGGCGAACGGCGCGGCGACAACGCCCTCGAAGCTGAGATGGGCGCGTTCGACGCAGTGGGCCAGGGTGTGGAAGATGTTCTCGTTGACCGAGACGACCAGCAGCTCCAGCCCCAGCGAGCGGCCGAACATGGCGCGCGGATCGCGGATGCCGCGTTGGCCGTCGACCGACCAGGCGATCGGCAGCAGGTGGATCGGCTTGCGGCCGGGAATGCGGACCTGGGCCAGGGCCGAGGCGATGGCGCGCGACAGGTCGCCGTCGCTGATCGGACGGGCGCCCAGCGAGACCTGGGTGTGGACGCGGTTGGAGGCCAGCTGGCCGCCGGCCGTGCAGACGCTGACGCCCTGGACATTGACGCCGGCGACGGTCTCGGCGCGCTCCACGGCCTGGGCGATCGCCTGGGCGGCCTCGTCCAGATTGACGATCGCGCCGCCGCGCACGCCGCGCGACTGGACATAGCCCACGCCGGCCGTCGTCAGGGTGCGGTTGTCGCGATGGACGCCGTCGGCCTTCATGATGAAGCACGTCACCTTGGACGCGCCAAGGTCGACGGCCGCGATGGCGGGCTGGCGCACGAGCGTGGCCTTCAGACCCTCGCGGGCCTGTTTCCGTTCCTCCAATCGCGACATCGCTATTGCCACCTCACCGTCACTCTTAGTCTACGCCCCGCCGGCCGCGGGCTGCCCAGGCAGTCCGGCGTCGCGAGGTCTGACAGCCACCATTTCGGGGTCGCGCAGATCGATCCGCGCGAAACCCATGTCGAGGATTCGCTGTCGTTGGTCGAGCTGATCCAATTGAATCAGCGCGGATTCTTCGTCAATGGCCGGAAGCTGGATCAGCGAGCCGTCCTTCAGTCGCAGGTCCCAACGGCGATCGTCGACGCGCACCAGCGCCTCGAGCCGGTCGCGCAGGCGAGGCCGCGAGGCCACGGCCGGCAGGATCAGGCCGGCTGCCTGGTCGGCGCCCTGCCCCACCACCAGCGGCAGCTGCGGGAAGCGGGCCGGATCGGCCTCGCTGATCACGCGACCTTCGCCGTCGATCACCTTCATGCGGCCCTGGTTCTGCCAGACCGCCAGGGCCGGACGCTCCTCGACCGAGATCATCACCGTGTCGGGCAGCATCCGCACGACCTTGGCGTCCTTCACCCAGCCGACGCCCTGCACCTTCTCGCGCACGTCGGCCAGATCCATGCCCAGGGTCGGCTGGTTCAGATAGAGGCCCGAGGCCTTCAGGATATCGGCCTGCGCGGTCGCCGAGGCGCCGCGGATATGGACGGTCTTCAGCTTGAAGCCGGCCGCGGCGAAACTGTTGTCGACGCCATGGACCATGGACGCGCCGATGCGCTCGGCCCGGTGGCCGGTCAGCAGCATCACCACCAGTCCGAGGCCCAGCGCCGCGCCCGCGACGCCGAGGGCGACCGTGGGCGACAGACCCACGCCCTTGGCGGCGTGCAGCTTCGCAGCCGGCTGCGCCCCCCGGGGCGCCGGCTTGCCTTTGCTCGGACTTGCGGGCGCTTCGGCCCGGGGTCGCCTAGGCTTAGGCGGTCCCCCCCGCACTACAGCGGGCATAAGCGTCCTCCACGATCCATAAAACTAAACGGTCAACGGAGAGCCCGATATGGGCGGCCTGCTCGGGGACGAGCGAGGTCGGGGTCATGCCGGGCTGCGTGTTGACCTCTAGAAGGACCAGAAGGTCGTTAATGTCGTCATAACGAAGGTCGGATCGGGTTACACCCCGGCAACCAAGAGCGGCATGGGCGACCTCGGCCATGCGCATGGCCCGATCCCTTACGGCGTCAGGGATTTTCGCCGGAATGACATGCGTCGAACCCCCTTCGGCGTACTTGGCGTCGTAGTCATAGAAACCTGTGGATGCACGGATTTCGGTGACCGCCAGGGCCTTGGGACCATTTGACTCACCCATGACCGCGACGGCCAGTTCCAGGCCGGGAATGTAAGGCTCGATCAACACCTCTTCCCCGAAGGTCCAGGCGTCCGAGGCCAGTTCGGCCGGCGGCTGGTTGGCCCCTTCGCGGACGATGAACACCCCGACCGAGGAGCCCTCGGCGTTGGGTTTGACGACATAAGGTCGCTGCATCACGTGGTCGCGCGCGGCGAGATGGCGATTGAAAAGGCCGCCGCCGGGCACGGTGACGCCCGCCGCCGCCAACACGGCCTTGGCCTTGGCCTTATCCATCGCCAGGGCCGAGGCCAGGACGCCGGAGTGGGTGTAGGGCAGCTTCAGGGTGTCCAGCACGCCCTGGACCCGGCCGTCCTCGCCCCAGACGCCGTGCAGGCCGTTGACGACCAGGTCGGGCTCCAGCCGCGCCAGCACCTCGGCGACGTCCCGGCCCGGATCGACGCGGCTCACCCGGGCGCCCAGGCGCTCCAGGGCGCCGGCGTAGAAGTCGCCCGTCACGAGGCTGACCTCGCGCTCCGCCGACGGCCCCCCGGACAGAACGGCGACGTGGCGGCCGGCGAGCGGGAGGGTCATGCGGGTCTCGGGCGTTGAGGGTTGGGCTCAACCCTTCCTAGCAGGCCAGGCGAGAAAGCGCCCCCTCCGTCTCGGCGCGAAAGAGGAGGCGCTCGGCCGTTCTCAGTACCGACGCTTGCCGGCTTCCGCGCCCGCCGGCCTCAGCGCCCGGAAGTCGATGTCGCTGTCGGCGACGAGGTAGATCAGGCTGGTCCAGGCGGCGACGTTCTGGGCCAGCTGGGCCGGATCGACCTTGTTCAGCGTGTCGTCCATCGTGTGGTGGTAGTCGAAATAGCGGGTGACGTCCTGGCGCAGCTCGATCGACGGCACGCCCGCTTCCTCCAGCCCCTCGATGTCCGAACCGCCGTTCTCGGCGGCGTCGCGCGCGACATAGATCTTCAGCGGGGCCAGCACGTTGGCGACGGTCGTGGCGAACGGAGTCTTCTGCGTCCCCGCCGGCAGCTTCAGCCCGTAGATTCGATCCGCGCCCTCGTCGCTCTCGCCGGCCAGGACGATCTTGGGGACCTCGTCCTTGTGCGCGGCCAGATAGGCTTCCGAGGCGCCGCCGCTCTCCTCCGAGCCCCACATCACCACGCGGATCGTGCGCTTGGGATGCTTGGGCAACTCGCCGATCAGCTTGGCGGCGGCCGTGGTGATGGCCACGCCGGTGGCGTCGTCCAGGGCGCCGGTGCCGACGTCCCAGCTGTCCAGGTGGCCGCCGATGACGATCACCTCGTCCGGCTTCTCCGAGCCCTTGATCTCGCCCGAGATGTTCCAGGCGACGTTATGGGGATTGACGGTCGAGGCCAGCTTCAGGCGGATGCGCAGCGGGCCCTTCTTGGCCAGGCGCTCCAGCTGCTCGGCCTCCGGCACGCCCAGGGCGGCCGACGGGATCGTGGTCACGCCGTCGCCGAAGGCGGTGACGCCGGTGTGCGGCACGGTCGAGTCCGAGGTCGAGACCGAGCGGATCAGCAAGGCCACGGCGCCGCGCTTGGCGGCCTCGACCGGGCCGGCGCGGCGCGAGATCCCGGCCACGCCGTAACCATAGCCGTCCTGGGCCTTGACCATCGGCTGGGTGATGACGGCGATCTTGCCCTTCAGCGAGCCTTCCGGCGCGGCGACCAGCTCGGCGTAGGTGTGGAACAGCGCCACCTCGGCCTCGATCCCCTCGGGCGGCGTGGCCGGCGTGCGGCCCAGGCCGACGATCGTCAGCTTCATCGGATAGGGCGCCGTCAGCTCGGCGCTCTCCTCACCGCGCGTCCACGACGACTTGGCGTACTGCTCGACCTTGACGTTGGTGAAGCCGAGCGCCTTCAGCTTGGCCACGCCCCAGTCCTTGGCGCGGGCCATGGCGGGCGAGCCGACGATGCGCGGGCCGATCGTGGTGGTCAGGTCCTCGGCGACGTCCCAGGCCGTGCGATCCAGCAGCGCCTTGTCGCGCAGGGTTTCGGCGGTCTTGACGTCCTGGGCGTGGGCGACGCCCGACAGGAGGGCGAAAACGGCCGAGGCGGCCAGTAAGCGACGGTACATGAGCAAGGATTCTCCCCAATGGCGCGGGAGTCATAGCACCGCGCCTGGCCAGGGGGAGTCAGCATCCGCGTGAAGTGTGGCGAGATGCTCCCCCGTATCACGGTGGAGCATCTACTCTAAGCCGACCGCCCGATCCGCTTGATCTCCCAGTCCAGCTGGACGCCGCTCTTCTCGAGAACGTCCGCGCGGACCGCCTCGCCCAGGCCTTCCAGGTCGGCGGCCGTGGCGTCGCCGGTGTTGATCAGGAAGTTGCTGTGCAGAGGACTGAACATCGCCCCGCCATAGGGCTTGCCCCGCCAGCCGGCCTCGTCGACCAGCTTCCACGAAGAGTGGCCCGGCGGGTTCTTGAAGGTCGAGCCGCCGGTCTTCTCGCGGATCGGCTGGGTGGTCTCGCGCCGCGCGGTGATCTCGGCCATGCGGGCCTTGATCGCCTCGGGGGCGTCGGCGGCCCCCTCGAAGATCGCGTCCAGCACGATGACGGTCTCGCCGTCCTGCAGGGCGCTGTGACGGTAGGTGTAGTGCAGCTCCTCGACCGACAGCTCGCGCACCACGCCGGCGCGATCCATCACCCGCACCGACTTGACCACATTGACGGTCTCCGAGCCGTAGCAGCCGGCGTTCATGATCACCGCGCCGCCGATCGTGCCGGGGATGCCGGCATAGAATTCCAGTCCCGCGATCCCCGCCTCGGCCGCCTTGCGGGCCAGGATGGCGTCGGGAACGGCGCTGCCGGCCTTGATACGGTTGTCGCCCAGGGCCTCGACCGTGTTGAAGCCCTTGCCCAGGCGGATGATCACCCCGTCGACGCCGCCGTCGCGGACCAGCAGGTTGCTGCCCACGCCGATCGCCATGACCGGCACGCTCGGATCCAGCGCCTTCAAGAAGTCCGCCAGGTCCTGCTCGTCGGCCGGCAGAAACACCACGTCGGCGGGTCCCCCGACCCGGAACCAGGTGAACGGCGCCAGCGGCTCGTCGATCAGCAGCTTGCCGCGGACGGTCGGGAGTTGGGTCTTCCAGCTCACTTCGCCAGCGCTTCCAGCTGGCCCGGCAGCGCATAGGCCCAGGTGGTGATGTCGCCGGCGCCCAGCAGCACCACGAGGTCGCCGCTGGTCGCCTCGGCGGCGATCAGGCGCGGCAGGGCGGTCGGGCTTTCCAAGGCCAGCGCCCGGCGGTGGCCGAACTTCTTGAGACCCTCGACCAGGGCGTCGCGATTGACGCCCTCGATCGGCTGCTCGCCGGCCGTATAGACGTCGGCGACGATCACCGTGTCGGCGTCGTTGAAGCAGCTGGAGAACTCGGTCATCAGGTCGCGCAGGCGGGTGAAGCGGTGCGGCTGGACCACGGCGATGACCTTGCCCTGCGTCACCGCGCGGGCGGCCTTCAGCACGGCGGCGATCTCGACCGGGTGGTGGCCGTAGTCGTCGACCACGCGGATGCCGTTCGCCACGCCGGTGGTGGTGAAGCGGCGCTTGACCCCGCCGAAGCCCGCCAGGCCCTTGCGGATCGCCTCGGCGTCGACGCCCAGCTCGCGGGCGACGGCGACGGCGGCGGTGGCGTTCAGCACGTTGTGGTGGCCGGCCATCGGCATCTTCAGGCCGTCATAGCGGACCGGCTCGCCGTCGCGGGGCGAGACCACGATGTCGAAGCTGGCGCCGTCCGGGCCCATCTCGATGTTGCGCACCCGCACCTCGGCCTGCGGGTTGGTCCCGTAGGTGACGAGCCGGCGGTTCTCGATCCGGGCGGTCAGGGCCTGGACTTCCGGATGGTCGGTGCAGACGGCCGCGAAGCCGTAGAACGGGATGTTCTCGATGAAGTCGCGGAAGCCCTTCTTGACCGCCTCGAAGTCGCCCCAGTGGTCCAGGTGCTCGGCGTCGATATTGGTGACGATCGCCACGGTCGATTTCAGCTTCAGGAACGAGCCGTCGCTCTCGTCGGCCTCGACGACGATCCAGTCGCCCTCGCCGACCTTGGCGTTGGTGCCGTAGGCGTTGATGATGCCGCCATTGACCACGGTCGGGTCCATGCCGCCCGCGTCCAGCAGGGTGGCGACCATCGAGGTCGTGGTGGTCTTGCCATGCGTGCCGCCCACGGCCACGGAGAACTGCAGCCGCATCAGCTCGGCCAGCATCTCGGCGCGGCGCACCAGCGGCAGGCGCTTGTCGCGGCCGGCGACCATTTCCGGGTTATCGGCCTTGACCGCCGTGGAATAGACGATGGCCGAGGCGCCCTCGACATGGGCCGCGTCGTGGCCGATGAAGATCCGCGCGCCCAGCTTTTCCAGCCGCTCGGTATTGGCGCTGGCCTTGGCGTCGCTGCCCTGAACGGTGTAGCCGATGCGGATCATGATCTCGGCGATGCCGGACATGCCAATGCCGCCGATGCCGATGAAGTGCACGGGGCCGAGTTCGAAGGGGACGGGGCGTCTACGCTGGATCATGATGAGCCGATTAGACCAAATCCGCGCGGCGCGAAACGCCCTCATCGCCTTCGCTTTGTGGACGACCCCGGCGCTGGCCCAGGCGCCCTCTCCCGCCGCGCCGCTGACCCTGCGCCTCGCCGACGTCGGCCGTTTCGCGACCTTCGTCGACATGGGCGGCGTCCAGTGGACCGGCCGCGTCGCCAGGCTGCGCGCGCTGCAGGTCACCGAGGGCGGCTTCAGGGCCGGCGCCGAGGAATTCTGGGGCGGCTGGCGCCACGAGGTCATCGACTGCGAGGCGCGGACGATCGCCCACGCGGGCTTTTCCAGCATCCGCGCAGGCGGCCGCGAAGGTCCGGTGACGGGCGACCAGCGCCCCGCCGCGCCGATCGCGCCGGGCGGCGCGGACGCGGCGGTGGCCAGGGTCGTCTGCGACGGCTGGACGCCGTTCGCGAAGGTCCCCGTGGCCGGGAGCCTCGCCGAGGCGGTGACGCTCGGACGCCCGTTGATCGAGACGGGCGCCGAGCCCTGACTATTTGATCGCGTTGAAGGCCGCGGTCAGGCGGCGCTTGGTCAGCGGCGGCGCCGAGGCCAGCGTGGCGTTGGCGACGGCCGGGTCCAGCTTGGCGTCACCGACCTTGGCGACGAAGACCATGCCCATGCTCCAGTGCGGGAAGCACTTGAAGCCATAGACGCCCGGCTTGGCGACCTTGACGACCACTTCCTTGCCGATCACGCCCTTGACCGGGGCGACGCCGGCCGGCGCCAGTCCTGGAATGCTCTCGACATTGTGGCCCGGATCGGCCGGCGTGAAGCGGATGGTGTCGCCGACCTTCAGCTTGGCCGTCGACGGCTCGAACACCATCGGCCCCTCCGCGCCCTGGTTGCGCATCTTGACCTGAAGCTCGGTGGCCGAGGCGGCCCCGCCGATCATGGTCAGGCCGACGAGACCGGCGATGAAAACCGATTTGAACATACGATCACCCTGGTTTCGCGCGCGGTCCACGCCGAGCGCCCTGGGCGCGGGTAGGCGCTCGAAAGGGCCTCGGCATTGCGCGAGCGCAAGTTCGCGCGTCGGCAACAACCAAGCAGTCCGGCAGTTGAGGAGGCCGCTTACCGAAGAGGCAAGGCGGCTCAAAGGAAATGCTCTTTCTGATAGAAATATTAGAATCTCCTCCAAAGATTGACATCCTGCGCTCCTCGGGCGGAAGCTCGGGACAATCCTCATTCTGAGGACAAGGGAGAATTCAGATGAAGCCTCGTTTGGGTTGGAAATCCGTCTGCGCCGCGATCGCCATGGCTGCGTTGGCCAATGGCCTTATGGTGGCCGCGCCGGCCGCGGCCGGGCCGTCGCGTTGCGTTCCCTGGGCCTACGCGATGTGCGATGCGGATGGTCTTACCAGGGGCACGCCTGAGTATGATGAGTGCTTCGCGTACTATTCGACGGAGGGCTGCGCTTGGTGGCCAGGTCCTGGCGTGACGTCCAAAACGCCTATCGGCGTTAAGCTGGACGACCTGCAGGCGCTGGCGCGTCAGTAGCGCGGAATGTCACAACGCGGGCGGCCAAGCGCCATCCGCGTTACCCCGCCGTCCTCTCCACCAGGTCCGCCAGCTCTTCCGCCGCGTTCGGCTTGGCGACCGAGCGCGCGCCGGCGGCCATGCGGGCCAGGCGTTCGGGGTTCTTGAGCAGGGCGTTCAGGGCGCCGGCCATCGCGTCGACGGTCAGCTCGTCCTCCAGGCACACGGCCGCGCCGCCCGCCTCTTCCAGGAGCTTGGCGTTGAAGCGCTGGTGGTCGTCGGCGGCGATCTTCAGCGGCACCAGGATCGAGGGGCGGCCGGCCACCGCCAGCTCGGTGCAGGTCGAGGCGCCCGAGCGGCCGATCACCAGGTGCGACTGGCGCAGATAGCCGGCCATGTCGCGGAAGAACGGCGCGACCTCGCAGTCGACCATGGCGTTGCGATAGATCTTGCGCGCGCCTTCCATGCTCTCGGCGCGGGCCTGCTGGAACACTTTCAGGCGCGAGCGCATCTCCTCGGGCAGCTTGGCGATCGCCTCGGGGATCAGTTCCGACAGCAGGCGCGCGCCTTGGCTGCCGCCCGTGACCAGCACCCGCAGCTGCACCTCCGGCGGCAGATAGGGCACGTCATACAGCGCGCGCACCGGCGGGCGCACCGGATTGCCGACCACATGGGCGCGGGCCTTCACGGCCGGCTTGGCCATCTGCAAGGTCGGGAAGGCGCAGGCGACCTCGTCGACCTTGGGGGCCAGGAAGCGGTTCACGCGGCCCAGCACCGCGTTCTGCTCGTGGATCACCGTGGGGCGCTTCTGGGCCAGGGCGGCCAACAGGGCCGGCAGGGCCGGATAGCCGCCGAAGCCGACCACCACGGCCGGGTCCAGACGCTTGAACGCCTTGCGGGCCTGGAGCACGCCCTGCATGACCACGACGCCGGCCCGGACCATGCCGATCGGATCGCCGGCCTTGGCGGTGGCGGCCGACAGGGCCAGACGCTCCTCCGCCGGGAACTTGTCGGCATAGAGCGCGCCGCGCTCGTCGGTGGCCAGCACGATGCGCCAGCCGCGCGCGGCCAGGGCTTCGGCCAGGGCCTGGGCGGGGAACAGATGTCCGCCGGTTCCCCCGGCGGCGACGACGGCCAGCTTGCTCATGTCAGGCGAAAGCTTCGCCGAGGCCGAACTCGCCCGACGCCCCATAGGCGCCGGGGCGCTTGCGCACCAAGGCCAGGGCCATGCCCAGCGTCAATCCCATCGCGAGCATCGAGGAGCCCCCGTAACTGATGAACGGAAGCGTCATGCCCTTGGTCGGGATCATGTTCAAGTTCACGGCGATATTGATGATCGCTTGTTGGCCCACCAGGACGAACAAACCGGCGGCGGCGACCTGCTCGAAGGGGTCGTTCAGCTTCATGGCCTTGTAGAGCCCGCGCACCACCACGAAGGTGAACAGCGCGATCAGGGCCAGGGAAAAGACCAGGCCGTACTCCTCGGCGGCGACAGAATAGATGAAGTCGGTGTGCAGGTCGGGCACGTGGCGCTTCATGACGCCCTCGCCCGGCCCCCGGCCGAACAGGCCGCCGGCGCGGATGGCCTCGGCGGCGCGGGTCACCTGGTGGGTGTCGGCCTGGTCGGGGCTGAGGAACTTCTGCACCCGGGCGTGCACGTGGTCGAACAGGAAGTAGGTCGACCCCAGGCCGGCCAGGGCCACGCCGCCCAGGCCCATGATCCACGAGATCGGCACCCCGGCCATCCAGAAGGCCGCCCCGAAGGCGATGGTGATCAGCACGGTCTGGCCAACGTCGGGCTGCACCAGCAGAAGGCCGACGGCGATGAAATAGAGCAGGAAGGCGATGGACACGCCCGGCACGCCCTCGCCCTTCTGGCCCTCGGCGAACATCCACGAGACCAGCACGATCAGGGCCGGCTTCATGAACTCGGACGGCTGCAGGGTGAAGCCGCCGAACTGCAGCCAGCGCGTGGCGCCCTTGGCGTTGTGGCCGATGAACGGCAGGGCGACCATGACGGCGATCGCCGCCAGATAGATGAAGAACGCCGCGCGCCGGATTCCTCTGGGCGATAGCATCGACACCGACAGCAGGATGATCGCCGCGCCGGTGGCGAACAGGCACATGCGGACGGCGAAGTGGAACTGGTCGTCGATGCCGATCCGCTGGGCCGCCGCGGGGCTGGAGGCGAACGACAGCAACATGCCCAGCGTCACCAGCAGGGCCGTCGCGCCCAGCAGCCAGCGATCGGTCGTCCACCACCAAAGGCCCAGACGCGTGCGGTCCGTGCGGGCGAAGGCATGTGTCGCGTTGGAAGCCATGACCTCAGACTCGGGGCCCAGGGTTAATCAAGTCTTGCCAGACCCGCCCAAGCTCGTGGACGCGCGACGAAAAGCGCGGACAGACAGGGACGAGCCGCGTGGCTAACGCCCCTTCCCGCGCCCGAACAGGCCGCGCTTCTTGCGCGCCCGCTCGGCCGCCACGTCTTCGGGAAGGCCGTGGCGGGCCTCGATGTCCTTCTGGAGGGCCTTGGCCGCCATCAGGTGGGCGGGGAACAGGGTGTCGAAAGCCCAGCCGGCCACCGGGATCGTGTCCGAGAGGTTGTCGACGACCAGATAGGCGGTCATCCGCGCCAGGGTGGCGGCCGAGGCCCCGGCCATGAAGCCGTGCGCGACAAGCAAGGCGCCCGCCCCGATCCCGTAGACCAGACCCGCGCCCGGCACCCAGGCCAGAACGCCGTCGACGCCGAGCCCGAAGGGGCCGATGCCGATCAGGCGATCCGACAGGCGCTTGATCGTCTCCGCCGACTTCCAGGCCCGGTGGGCCTTGGCGCGGCGATCGCTGGCATAGTCGCCAGAGAGCGAGATGTCGTCGGTCATGCTGATCTGAACGCCTCGCTCCGCCGAAGGTTGTCGCGACCTAACCCAAAAAGACGACCCGCCGCTTCTCCTTGCCCGCCTGGATGCGCGAGAGGAGCTCGCGATATTCCTGCGAGCCCTGCATGTCCTTGCGGGCCCCTTCGAAATAGATGGTGTCATCCATGTGCTTCGTCAGCATGTCGGCCGACCATTTGTGGCCGGTGAACAGCACGTCGACGATCTTGCCCGCGCCCGGCAGCGCGCCCGAGACGGTGTCGATGACGATGATGGCGATGATCTGGACGACGATCATCGGCGCGGCGCGCGCCCGCACCGCGTCCCAGACGATCAGGCCGCCGGCGCCCAGGCTGTAGAGCTCGCCCGCCCCCGGAATCCAGGTCAGCAGCCCGTCCAGGCCGATGCCGAGCGGACCCACGCCGACGATGTTGTCCGACAGCTTCTTCACCCGCTCGACGTTGTTGCGGATGTTGTGCAGGTCGATATGCGACTTGGCGAAGATCACCGGCCGGCTCCGGGGCGGATATGGTAAACGGGGGGCAATCTGCCCGAAGCCTCGCCATGCCGAAAGGCCCGCCCGTCCAGATTCCCCCGTTGGGAGAACATCGTCGTCGAATGCGTCCCGGGTCGGGGGAGCCCCTCGCGAACGGCGTGGTTTGCGCCTAAGTTAACCCTATCGAAGGCTCAGGATTCCGGGATGCTGATCACGACCACGCCATTCATCGAGGGCCGGCCGGTTCGCGAGTACAAGGGCGCGATCTATGCCCAGTCGATCCTGGGCGCCAATGTCGTGCTGGACCTGCTGGCCGCGATCCGCGACTTCATCGGCGGTCACTCCAAGTCCTACGAGCGCGTGCTGGCCCGCGCCCGCGAGGACGCCATGAAGAACCTGATCAAGGAAGCCGAGAAGCTTGGCGCCAACGCCATCCTGGCCGTCGACCTCGACTACAACACCGTCGGCCCCAACGGCCAGATGATGATGGTCTCGGTCGCCGGCACCGCCGTGGTGCTGTCCTAAAGCTCGTCTGGCCGAGCCTTCGCGGCGCGCTCCCACGCCAGGAACTCGGGCGTCTCCAGCAGGCGCTCGGCGTAGGCTCCGGCCGGGCCGGCGTCGCCATGGTCCGACAGCTTGATCCCGTAGGTGCGAAAACGGGTCGCCACCGGCGTGTAGAAGGCGTCGGCGATCGACCATTCGCCCAGCAGGAACGGCCCGCCCGAGCGGGCCAGCAATTGGCTCCAGCGCTCGACGATCTTGCGCACGTCCTTCTGGGTGGCTTCGGAGATGTCGACCGACCGAGGCTCGACCTCCAGCGCCATCGGACATTCGCCGCGCAGCGACTGGAAGCCCGAGTGCATCTCGCAAGCCGCCGAGCGGCCGATCGCGCGAAGCGCCGCGTCGTCCGGCCATAGTTTCGCGGCGGGGAACATCTCGGCCAGATACTCGCAGATGGCCAGGGAGTCCCAGATCACCAGGTCGCCGTCGATCAGGGCCGGGGCCAGCTTGCTGGGCGAATACCGGCCGATCGCCGCGGTCGTCGCCTCGCCCTGACGCAGCGCCACGGGAATTTCCTCGAACGCCGCCCCGGTGCGCCGAAGCGCCAGCCAAGGCCGCAGCGACCAGCTGGACCACTGTTTGTCGCCGATCACGATCCGCATGACGCGCCTCTCGCTAAACACCGTTCGAAGCAACGCTTTAGCGTTCCGATCGCCGCCTGGAAATTAGCCTCTGGCGCTTTGGCTTCCGCTACGTCTACAGTCCCCAGAATAAATAGAACAAATGTTTGAAGGGAGAGAGTCAGGATGGCCGACGCGCGTGCGTCCGGCGGCGTTCGGCCGCTTTACTCGAATGGCTACAAGGCCGCGGTGCTGGGGCTTCTGCTCGCCGCCTACACCTTCAACTTCATCGACCGGACGATCATCGCCACCATCGGCCAGGCCATCAAGGTCGACCTGAAGCTGACCGACACCCAGCTGGGCCTGCTGGGCGGCCTCTATTTCGCCCTGCTCTACACGGTGCTGGGCATCCCGATCGCCCGCCTGGCCGAGCGCAAGAACCGCGTGACGATCATCTCGCTGTCGCTGGTGGTCTGGTCAGGGTTCACGGCCCTGTGCGGGGCCGCGACCAGCTTCGCCCAGCTGGCCCTGTTCCGCTTCGGCGTCGGGGTCGGCGAGGCCGGCTGCTCGCCGCCCAGCCACTCGCTGATCAGCGACTATTACGAGCCCAAGAAGCGCGCCTCGGCCCTGTCGATCTACTCGTTCGGCATCCCGCTGGGCACCATGTTCGGCGCGGTGGCCGGCGGCTGGCTGGCCCAAGAGTTCAGCTGGCGCGTGGCCTTCGTCATCGTTGGCCTGCCCGGCCTGCTGCTGGCCCTGATCGTCAAGCTGGTGGTCAAGGAGCCCCCGCGCGGCCATTCCGAGATCGTCGAGCGTCCCCTGGAGGCCGAGGACGTCGTGGTCGAGCCGGCCAAGCCGCCGTTCTCGCTGGCCACCGAGTTCGCCGAGATCTGGGCGGTGACCAAGGTGCTGTTCGGCAAGTGGCCCGTGCTGCACATGATGCTGGGCGTGACCATCGCCTCGTTCGGCTCTTATGGCTCGGGCGCGTTCGTGCCGCCCTACTTCGTCCGCGCCTTCCACCTGGGCCTGGCGCAGGTGGGCCTGATCACCGGTCTGATCGGCGGCTTCTCGGCCGGCGTCGGCACGCTGGTGGGCGGCTTCCTGACCGACTGGGCCGGAAAGAAGAGCCCCCGGTGGTACGCCCTCACGCCCGCGATCGGCCTGGTGATCGCCACGCCGATCTATATCGCCGCCTATCTGCAAACCGACTGGAAGATGACGGCCCTGATCCTGCTGGTCCCGGGCATCTTCCACTACACCTACCTGGCGCCGACCTTCGGCGTCGTCCAGAACTCGGTCGAGCCGCGTCGGCGGGCCACGGCCACGGCCCTGCTGTTCTTCGTGCTGAACCTGATCGCCCTGGGCGGCGGACCGGTCTTCACCGGCTGGCTGATCGACCATCTGGCCCAGTTCCACCTGAACCATCCGGGCCCCGTCGGGGTGATCCAGTCAGTCTCAAGCGCCTTCCACGACCCCGGCGCCCAGAGCTTCGCCACGACGTGCCCGGGCGGCCTGGCGCCCAAGGGGTCCGCGCCCGAGCTGGCCAAGGCCTGCGCCGGCGCCATGGCCCGCGCGACCCAGCAGGGCATCATCGTCTCGCTGTGCTTCTACGCCTGGGCTGGGCTGCACTACGCCCTGGCCGCCATCGGGTTGGTGAAGCACATGAAGGAACGCGCGGGGGCTTGAGTTTAAGATGCTCCTCCGTGATGCGGGGGAGCTGCCGCGGCGCGGCTGAGGGGGCCGTCACGGCATAGGCCCAGCTCGCCCCCTCCGGCCCTCCTAGCCACCTACTCCGCGTAGCGGGGGTGGATCTTCGCCGGCCAAGTAATAAGCCTCTTCCCTTGACTCGCGGGGCGGGCGGGCCGAAACGCGCGCCCATGATCAGCCGCTACGCCCGCCCCGAAGCCGCCGCCATCTGGTCCAGCCAGACCAAGTACAAGATCTGGTTCGAGATCGAGGCCCACGCCGCCGACGCCATGGCCGAGATCGGGACCATCCCGAAGCTCGCCGCCGAGACGATCTGGGAAAAGGGCCGCGACGCGGTCTGGGACAGCGACCGCATCGACGAGATCGAGCGCGTCACCAAGCACGACGTCATCGCCTTCCTGACCCACGTATCGGAGATCGTCGGTCCCGAGGCCCGCTTCCTGCACCAGGGCATGACCAGCAGCGACGTGCTGGACACCTGCTTCGCCGTGCAGCTGTCGCGCGCCACCGACCTCCTGCTCGAGGATGTCGACCTCGTTCTGGCCGCCCTGAAGCGCCGGGCGATGGAGCACAAGATGACCGTCTGCGTCGGCCGCAGCCACGGTATCCACGCCGAGCCGATCACCTTCGGCTTGAAGCTGGCCGGCTACTACGCCGAGTTCCAGCGCGCTAAGGAGCGCCTGGCGATGGCCAAGTTCGAGATCGCCACCTGCGCGATCTCGGGCGCCGTCGGCACCTTCGCCAATGTCGATCCGCGCGTCGAACAGCACGTGGCCGACAAGATGGGCCTGGCCGTCGAGCCGGTCTCGACCCAGGTGATCCCGCGCGACCGCCACGCGGCCTATTTCGCGGCCCTGGGCGTCGTCGCCTCGTCGGTCGAGCGCCTGGCCACCGAGATCCGCCACCTGCAGCGCACCGAGGTCCTGGAAGCCGAGGAGCCCTTCGATCCGGGTCAGAAGGGCTCCTCGGCCATGCCGCACAAGCGCAACCCGATCCTGACCGAGAACCTGACGGGCCTGGCCCGCCTGGTCCGCTCGGCCGTGGTCCCGGCCATGGAGAACGTCGCCCTCTGGCACGAGCGCGACATCAGCCACTCGTCGGTCGAGCGCGGCATCGGTCCCGACGCCACCATCCACCTCGACTTCGCCCTGCGCCGCCTGGCCGGCGTCATCGAGCGCTTCAACATCTACCCCGACAACATGGCCAAGAACCTGGACAAGCTGGGCGGCCTCGTCTTCTCGCAGCGGGTCATGCTGGCCCTGACCCAGGAAGGCGTGTCGCGCGAGGACGCCTATGCGGCGGTGCAAGGCAACGCCATGAAGGTCTGGCGCGGCGAGGGCCGCTTCCTCGACTTCCTGAAGGCCGATCCGGTGGTGTCCAAGGCGCTGTCGAACGAGGCGCTCGAGAGCCTGTTCGACCTTGGCTACCACACCAAGAACGTCGACGTGATCTTCAACCGGGTGTTCGGCGAGCAGGGTTAAGGCCGCGCCCGGCGTGCGCAAGGCGGGCTTCCCCCCGGTCGTCGACGCGGCCACCCGCGTCCTGATCCTGGGCAGCCTGCCGGGCGAGGCCTCGCTGGCCGCGCGCCAGTACTATGGCCACCCCCGCAACGCGTTCTGGCGGCTGATGGAGGGCGTGCTGGACACGGCCCTGGTCCCGCTGGCCTACGAGGACCGCCTCGCGGCCCTGCTAGCCCGCCGCGTCGGCCTCTGGGACGTCATCGCCGAGGCCGAGCGCCCCGGCAGCCTGGACGCCGCCATCCGCGATCCGGCCGCCAATGATCTGCTCGCGCTGATCGACACCCTGCCCGCCCTGCGGCTCGTGGCTTTCAATGGCGGGACGGCGGCCCGGCTGGGCGGCAAGCTGATCGGCGACCGCGTCCCGACCCTGGCCCTGCCCTCCTCGTCTCCGGCTCATGCGGCCAAGAGTTTCGAGCGGAAGGCGACCGCCTGGAGCGCCCTGCGCGCGGCGCTGGCTACCAGAGACGCTTGACGCCGAAGCCGTCGAAGATCGCCTCGTTGGAGACCAGTGTCAGGTCCTCGACCAGGGCCTGGGCGATGAGCAGCCGGTCGAAGGGGTCCCGATGTTCTCCCGGCATGCCGCCCGCCCGTTCCGCATGCGCCAGGGTTATCGGCAAAGGCAGGAACCCCCTCACCAGGATCTCGACCTCGAAATTCAACGCCAGGGCCTCGGCCGAGGCTAGCTTGCCAAGCCGCACCTTGGTCGTGACTTCCATCGCCGAGACCGCGCTGACGAAGACGGTGTTGGCCTCATCCTCGATCACCTGACGGGCGGCGCGACGCAGCTTGTCCGAGCCCTCCAGGAACCAAAGCAACGCGTGGGTGTCGAGCAACAGCCTCACTGATCGTCCGGGCCGCCCTCCCAGAGGGTCAGCTCTTCCTCGGGCAAGGGATCGAAGAAACTGTCGTCCATGGCGATCCGCCCTTTCATCGATCCGAACACCCGCTTGGGTCGCGGCGTTTCCGGGTGCGTGGGCGGTTCGGCCACCAGGCGCGCCACCGGCTTGTCGCCGCGGGCGATAATCACCTCGCCGCCGGCCTCGACCTCGGCCAGCAGGCGCGAGAGGTTGGTCTTGGCGTAGTGGACGGTGACGACGGTCATGGCCGTCTCCCAGGGTTGTCGGGACGCCTTAGCTAAGCACGCCTTCCCGGCGCGGCCAACATTACGCGAATTTTATCTGCATCCGGGCCGCGCATAGGGCAGCATCCGCCCTTCCGAGGGGCATTGGGATCCTACACATGCGCATCTTCCTGCTGGCCGCCGTTTCGGCGGTCGCGATCTCCGGCGCGGCCCTGGCCGCCGACAAGCCGATGTACGGGGCCTGGGGCGTCGATCTGACGGCTCGCGACACCGCCGTGAAGCCCGGCGACGACTTCAACAAGTTCGCCAACGGGTCGTGGGAGAAGCGGACGACCATCCCCGCCGACCAGCCCTCGGCCGGCGTCGGATACGACGTCTTCAACCGCTCGCAGGACCAGTTGCGGACCCTGATCGAGACCGCGCCGGCCAACACCCAGATCGGCGGGCTCTACAAGAGCTTCACCGACGAGGCCAAGGTCGAGCAGGTCGACGACGCGCCGCTGAAGGCCGATCTGGCCAGGATCGCCGCCATCGCGACCAAGGCCGACATGGCTAAGGCCCTGGGCGCGGCCCACGGCGGTTTCGGCTCCGATCTCTTCTCGCTGGACATCTATCCGGACGCCAAGACCCCCGAGCTGAACGTCCTCTATATCGGCCAATCGGGCCTGGGACTGCCCGACCGCGACTACTACCTGACCGACGGCTTCAAGCCCCAGCTGGAGGCCTATCGCGCCTTCGCCGAGCGGGCCTTGAAGATGGCCGGCGCCCCGGATCCCGCCAAGTCGGCGGCCGATGTGATCGCCTTCGAGACCGCCATCGCCAAGGTCAGCTGGCCGGTCGCCGAGCGTCGCGACGTCGAGAAGACCTACAACCCGATGACGATCGCGGAGCTTCAGGCCTTCGCGCCGGAAATTCCGTGGTCGGATTACCTGGCCGCCGCCGGCGCGCCGGGTCTCAAGTCGGTGGTGCTGGGCGAGAAGACCGCCGTGCGCGACATCGCCAAGCTGTTCGCCGCCACGCCGCTGGAAACCCTGAAGGCCTGGCAGACCGTGCAGGGCGTGCAGGAAATGTCCCCCTACCTCTCCAAGCGCTTCGTCGACAGTCGCTTCGAGTTCGTGAAGGTGCTGTCGGGCCAGACCCAGCTGCGCCCCCGTTGGAAGCGCGGCGTCACCCTGGTGGACGGCAGCCTGGGCGAACTGGTCGGCCAGGCCTACGTCGCCAAGTATTTCCCACCCTCGTCCAAGGCCCAGATGGTCGAGCTGATCGGCAATCTGAAGGTCGCCATGGCCGCCCGCATCGAAAAGGCGCCGTGGATGACCCCGGCCACCAAGCAGGCGGCGCTGACCAAGCTGTCCAAGATGCGGGTCATGGTCGGCTATCCCGACAAGTGGCGCGACTATTCGGGCCTCAAGATCGACCCCGGCGACCTCTATGGCAACGTCCGCCGCAGCGGCGCTTTCGAATGGGCCTATCAGCTGTCCGACCTGGGCAAGCCGGTCGACCACGGCAAGTGGGGCATGACCCCGCAAACGGTGAACGCCTATAACGGCGGCCTGGAGAACAAGATCGTGTTCCCGGCGGGGATCCTGCAGGCGCCGTTCTTCGATCCGGCCGCCGACCCGGCGGTGAACTACGGCGCGATCGGCGCGGTGATCGGCCACGAGATCAGCCACGGCTTCGACGACCAGGGCCGCAAGATCGACGACACCGGCAAGCTGCGCGACTGGTGGACGGCCGAGGACGCCAAACGCTTCGAGGCCCAGTCCAGCGTGCTGGGCGCGCAGTACGACTCCTACGAAGCCGTGCCTGGGATGCACATCAACGGGCAACTGACCATGGGCGAGAACATCGCCGACCTGGCCGGCCTGCAAGTCGCCTACGACGCCTATCACGCGGCGCTGAAGGGCAAGCCCGCCCCCGTGATCGACGGCATGACCGGCGACCAGCGCTTCTTCCTGGCCTTCGCCCAGGCCTGGCAGGACAAGTCGCGCGACGATTCGCTGAAGCAGCAGATGGCGTCCGACCCGCACTCGCCGTCCAACTTCCGGGTCATCGGCCCGACGCGCAATGTCGACGCCTGGTACGCGGCCTTCGGCGTCAAGCCGGGCGACAAGTTCTACCTGCCGCCGGAGAAGCGCTCGCGCATCTGGTAAGCGACCGCCGATGAAAATGCCCGCGCTATCCTGGATGGCGCGGGCGCTTTCCAGCGCCGGACGCCCTGCCAGCGCCAGACGCCCTGAACGACAAAGCCCGACGCGGAGGGCTTTCCGCGCCGGGCTTGAAGGGCGTGTCTGGAATAAATCGAATCGGCGCCGCGGACGGCGCCGCGACTGGACTTACTCGCCAGCCTTGATCTGCTCGCGGGCCTGGGCCAGCAGCTCGGCCATCTTCATGCGGACCTCGCCTTCGGTCGCCGAAACGCCCGAGCCCTTCAGATCCTCGAAGACCTTGCGGAAAACGTCCTCGTCGCCCGGCTGTTCGAAGTCGGACTTGACCACCGCGCGCGCGTATTCCTCGACCGTGGCGAGGCCCATCAGACCGGCGGCCCACTCGCCCAGCAGGCGGTTGCGGCGCGCGGTCGCCTTGAATTCCAGTTCCTGGTCCAGCGCAAACTTACGTTCGAAACCCTGCTCGCGTTCGTCGAAAGTGGTCATGAAGGCCCCAAAGTCGTCCAAGCCGGCTGCATATCCCGTGCCGGTCGCCGCCGCAATCGGTGGATAAGCCGCAGGCCACGTTTCCCACCATAGCATAGACCAAACCACCGTCGCGTGTTTGCGCCGAACCGCTCATTCAGGTAGGTTCCACGGGATTTTTTCAGTGAGCGGCCTTGAGTCGAACGCCGCGCGCAGCTATCCGCCGCGCGCGCTTTTCGTTTCTCCGGAAGCCTCCGGACCAAGGCGACGCGCGCGTTTTCAGAAGGGCCTCGACGAGAGCCATGACGACCCGTCGCAAGAAAATCTACGAAGGCAAGGCCAAGATTCTGTACGAGGGCCCCGAGCCCGGCACGCTTATCCAGTACTTCAAGGACGACGCCACCGCCTTCAACGCCCAGAAGAAGGCCGTGCTGGAAGGCAAGGGCGTCATCAACAACCGGATCAGCGAGTACATCATGACTCGCCTGAATTCGATCGGCGTCCAGAACCACTTCATTCGCCGCCTGAACCTGCGCGAGCAGCTGATCAAGGAAGTCGAGATCGTTCCGCTCGAGGTCGTGGTGCGCAACATCGCCGCCGGCTCGATCGCCACGCGCCTGGGTCTGACCGAGGGCCAGCCCCTGCCCCGCTCGATCATCGAGTTCTACTACAAGGACGACAAGCTCGGCGACCCGATGGTCTCCGAGGAGCACATCACCGCGTTCAACTGGGCCGCGACCCAGGAGATCGACGACATGATGGCCATGGCCCTGCGGGTGAACGACTATCTGTCGGGCCTGTTCAGCGGCGTCGGCATCACGCTGGTCGACTTCAAGATCGAGTTCGGCCGCGTCTACGAGGGCGACTTCTCGCGCATCATCCTGGCCGACGAGATCAGCCCCGACAGCTGCCGCCTGTGGGACGCCGCCACCAACGAGAAGCTGGACAAGGACCGCTTCCGCCGCGACCTCGGCAACGTCATCGAGAGCTATACCGAGGTGGCCCGCCGCCTGGGGATCATGAAGGAAATGCCGACCGTCATCCAAGGCGGGATGCATTAAGCTTGGGTTCTCCTCCCCCGCCCGCGGGGGAGGTGGCGCGGCGCGCGGCGCCGTGACGGAGGGGGCGCTGAAGCCCGATGCGATGGATGGCCGGCCGACGCCCCCTCCACCGCTTCGCGGTCCCCCTCCCCCGTTCCACGGGTGAGGAGATTTAGAGTGAAAGCCACCGTCCACGTGTTCCTGAAGCCCGGCGTGCTCGACGTTCAGGGCAAGGCCGTCGAGAACGCCCTGCACGGCCTGGGTTGGCCGTCGGTGAAGGACGCCCGCGTGGGCCGGGTCATCGAGTTCGATCTCGACGCCGCCGACGCCGAAGCCGCCAAGACCGAGGTCAAGGCCATGTGCGAGAAGCTGCTGGCCAACACGGTCATCGAAAGCTACCGCATCGACGTGGCCTGAGCCTGCCGCCTCAGGGCTTTGGCGGGGTCGGCTGCGCGGCCTTTACGGCCTTTTGCACCGCTTCCAGCTTTGCCTGCTGCTGAGCCAGGGTGGGGACGCCCAAGGCCGTGCGCAGGACGTCCGGAACAAGGTCTCGATTATAAGGGTCCAGCGTGGGCGCCTCGCCCTGACGGGCTATGGTCTGGGTACCGTAGATCTGAGACCCGCCAGTCATTTGCAGATAGCGATCCAGGCTGGCGGCGGCGATCCAGGTCGCCTCGGTCGATCCGCGCGCCGCGGCCGCCACCGCGAGGCTGTGGGCTAGGAGAAAATCTTCGGGCCGCTGCCCGTGCTGGAACACGAAGGCCGCCTTGCGGAAGTCCTCGCCGGTCTTCAGCGCGCCCGACTCCAACAGCGCCCTCGTTTGGACGCGGCGCGCGGCGTCATCGGCGTTCATCCGTTCGACGAAAGCGCGGTCGGGCTTTTGCCCCAGGGAAATGCCTTTGCGGACGGCTTGGTCGGCGTTGAAGATCTCCGCCATGGTCGCGTTGTCCGGCGCGGCGTCCCGCGCAAACGCCGGCTCGGCGACCGCGAAGGTCAGGCACAGGACGGAGGCCAGCAGCAGACGAGTCATGGTCACACCCTCTTTTTCGGAGCGTGGACCTGACAGCCGCGACCAGTGCTATTCAAATGAAATCCAGGACAGGATTGGGGCTCAGGCCGCCAAGCTGGTTCGCAACAACGTCAAACTGGTCTCCCGGATCGGCTCGAGGTCCATGCCGGGATCGATCAGCAACTGGGTGGATAGCCCCAGCAGCAAAGACCCCACCATCAGCGCGGCCGCGTCGGCGTTGAGTTCGGCGCGGATGACGCCCTCGGCTTGGCCGCGTAGGACCATGGCCTCCAGCCGCTCCTCGGCGCCCTTGTGGGCCTGGGCGAAAGGCGCGCGCAGCTCGGACACGTCGGCGACCGCGCCGGCCAGCAGCACGAAATAGGCGCGCATCTCGCCGTCGCGCGACAGGTTCGTCAGGAACGTGTCGATGAAGCCGAGCACCGACTCCAGGCCGTCCAGCTGGTCCAGCCGCCGGTCGTCCATCAGCGCTTCCAGCCGCGCCTGAAGCCTCGCGATCAGCGCCTCGATCAAGCCCTGCTTCGAACCGAAGCGCTGGGTGACGAGCCCTCGGCTGTAGCCCGCCCTCAACCCGATATTCTCGAACGTGGCCGCCGCCACCCCCTGCTCGGCGATCAGTTCGGCGGCCGCGCGCAGCAGCTCGGCCTCGGATTGCTGGCGGCGATCGGACTGGGTGCGCCGTTCGGGGACCTTAAGGGACGATGTCATCTTGCCGAACTTAGTTATTTGTTGGACAACAAGCAAATAATTGAGGTGGCCGCGAAGCCATCCCCGGGAGGAGCCAGGACGCGCCATGACGATCTCGACCGAAATCGCCAACACCATCGTCGATCCGACCGCCTATGCCGATGGCGACCGCGTCGACCAAGCCTTCGCCCATCTGCGCCGCGAAGCGCCCTTGGAGGTGGCCCAGCCGGACGGCTTCGATCCGTTCTGGGTGGTCACGCGCCACGCCGACATCCTGGAGGTCGAGCGCCAGAACGAGCTGTTCCACAACGGCGACCGCGCCACGGTCATCACGACGATCGAGGCCGACAAGAAGGTGCGCGAGATGATGGGCGGGTCGCCCCACCTGGTCCGCTCTCTGGTGCAGATGGATAACCCCGACCACTTCGCCTACCGCAAGATCACGCAGGGCTCGCTGTTGCCGCAGAACCTGAAGGTGCTGGAGGCCCGCATCCGCGAGATCGCGCGCGGCTTCATCGACCGCATGGCCGAGCACGGCGACCGCTGCGACTTCGCCCGCGACGTCGCCTTCCTCTATCCGCTGCACGTGATCATGGAGGTGCTGGGCGTTCCCGAGAGCGACGAGCCCCGGATGCTGAAACTGACCCAGGAGCTGTTCGGCAACGCCGATCCCGATCTGAACCGCACCGGCAAGTCGATCACCGACGCCGGCGAGGGCGTCGACAGCATCCAGTCCGTGGTCATGGACTTCATGATGTACTTCAACGCCATCACCGAGGACCGCCGCGCCAAGCCGCGCGACGACCTGGCCAGCCTGATCGCCAACGGCAAGATCAACGGCGAGCCGATGGGCCACCTGGAGGCGATGAGCTACTACATCATCGCCGCCACGGCGGGCCACGACACCACCTCATCGACCACCGCCGGCGCGTTGTGGGCCCTGGCCGAGAACCCCGACCAGTTCGCTCGGGTCAAGGCCGACCCGTCGCTGATTCCCGGCCTGATCGAGGAGTCGATCCGCTGGGTCACCCCGGTGAAGCACTTCATGCGCACCGCCACCGCCGACGCCGAGCTGGCCGGCAAGAAGATCGCCAAGGGCGACTGGATGATGCTCTCCTATCCCTCGGGCAACCGCGACGAGGCGGTGTTCGACGACCCGTTCAGCTTCAAGGTCGACCGGACGCCCAACAAGCATGTGGCCTTCGGCTATGGCGCGCACATCTGCCTGGGCCAGCACCTGGCGCGGATGGAGATGCGGGTGCTGTGGGAGGAGCTGTTCGCCCGCCTGGACAGCGTCGAGCTGGACGGAACGCCCACCCGCATGACCGCCAACTTCGTCTGCGGCCCGAAGTCGGTGCCGATCCGCTTCAAGATGCACTGAGGCGCGACGATGAGCGCGGAACCCTTCAAGGTCTGGCAGTGCCGCACCTGCGGCTACATCTATGACGAGGAACAGGGCGACCCGGGCGAGGGCCTGGCGCCCGGAACGCGCTGGGCCGACATCCCGGCCGGCTGGGTCTGCCCACTGTGCGGCACGCCGAAGTCGGACTTCGACATGATCGAGCTGTAGACGGGACCGAGTTTCAGGGCCGGCGGGACTGACATTCCGTGCGAACGGTGCTACAGGCCCGCGCCATGAAAGCCGCCGTCGTCGTATTCCCCGGTTCGAACTGTGACCGCGACTGCAAGGTCGCCATCGAGCGCTCCGCTGGCGCCCGCGTCGAGATGGTCTGGCACCAGGAAACGGCCCTGCCGGACGACCTGGACCTGATCGTCCTGCCCGGCGGCTTCTCCTACGGCGACTACCTGCGCTGCGGCGCCATGGCGGCCCAGAGCCCGGTCATGAAGGAGGTCGTCGCCGCCGCCGACAAGGGCGTGGCGGTCGTCGGCATCTGCAACGGCTTCCAAGTTCTGACCGAGGTCGGCCTGCTGCCCGGCGCCCTGCTACGCAACGCCGGCCTCAAGTACGTCTGCAAGCCCGTCGGCCTGGATATCGTCAACGGCCAGACGCGCTTCACCGCCGGCTATGGCGAGCAGCGCGAAGCGGTGATGACCGTCGGCAACGGCGAGGGCAACTACTTCGCCGACGAGGAAACCCTGGACCGCCTGGAGGGCGAGGGCCAAGTGGTGTTCCGCTATCAGGAAAATCCGAACGGCTCGGCCCGCGCCATCGCCGGCATCGTCAACAAGGGCGGCAATGTCCTGGGCCTGATGCCTCACCCCGACCGCGCCTTCGATCCGGACCTGGGCTCCGAGGACGGCGCGGTGCTGTTCCGCAGCATCTTCCAGAGCGCTTAGAGCCTTTAGCCTTAAGTCGGAATCGAGTTCAGGCGTCAAAAAAGGCTCTAAATCAAATGTTTAGAGCGTGAGATAAGCTGAAACCGGTTCCCACTTTCAGCCTCACGCTCTAGTAGGCCGCTGCGACCACGTCGGTCCTCGCGAAGTCATCGCCCTTGAACAGCAACGGTTCGCCCGTGGCCTTGGCCAAGGCGTAGGCGAAGCTGTCGCCATAGTTTAGGCCGGCCTGATGGCGTGCGCGGCCGTAGGTTTCCAGCGCGTCGGCGGCGAGCAAGGCGTGGGCGGCCGTGACATCGACAACCTTGATCCCGAGCCCCGCGACCACGCGTTCCGCCCAATCGGCCGCGGCGAAGCGGGGAAACCTGCGCGCCAGCACCGCGACATATTCCACATAGGTGGCGGCGGACATCAAACGTGTTTCCGAAGCCAGTATCGCTACGGTCAGGGCGCTGCTTTCTGGTTCGGCGAATTGGATGGCGATCATCGCCGACGTATCGATGACCATCAGCGCGGCAAGCCGTACTCGTCATACATCTCGGCCTCGATCTCTTCGCGCGTGAGGCCCGTGTCGGGGCCGTAGTCCTGCGCCCTCATCCAGGCCAGAAATTCCGCCGCCTGGACCTCCGGCGAAGCCGTCGGCGAGGCGCCACGACGCTTCAATTCGTTCTCGGCCGCCATGCGCACGGCATCGGTCAGGCCCAGCCCCGCGCGCTTGGCCAAGTCTCGCACGATCCGGTCGGTTTCAGGATCCTTGATACTGAAGGCCATCTAGAAAACTCCTGATTTCTAGACAGTATCACACGCCACGCCCCGTCGCCACCGCGCTGCGGGACACATCCGGAATGATGGAGACGGCGTCCGCCGCCCACGGACGAAAAAGTGGGCTGAACCCGGCTTGTTACAGTGTAGCAGCCTGAAAAACACAGGCCTAAGGTGCCCGCCTTCCAGGAGGGCCTTTCATGAGTCTTGTTTCCACCCTGCGCGCGGGCCTGCTGACCGCCGTGGCCGTCGCCGCCTTCGGCGCGACGCTGGCCAACGCCCAGACCGCGCCCATGACGCCGGACGTCACCGCCAGCAAGTTTGTCCAGACCCAGGTCAATTACGACTACGAAAAGCGTGTCGTGATGATCCCGATGCGCGATGGGACCAAGCTCTACACCGTCATCGTCATCCCCAAGGGCGGCAAGAACCTGCCGATCCTGCTGACCCGCACGCCCTATAACGCCGCCAAGCGCGCCGCGCGCGCCGACAGCCCGCGCATGATCGGCGCCCTGCCCCAGGGCGACGAGGTGTTCGTGGCCGACGGCGGCTATATCCGCGTGTTCCAGGACATCCGCGGCAAGTACGGCTCGGAAGGCGACTATGTGATGACGCGGCCGCTGAAGGGCCCGCTGAATTCGTCCGAGGTCGACCACTCCACCGACGCCTACGACACCATCGACTGGCTTGTGAAGAACGTGCCGGAGACCAACGGCAAGGTCGGGATGCTGGGCAGCTCTTACGAGGGCTTCACCGTGGTGATGGCCCTGGTCAACCCGCACCCGGCCCTGAAGGTCGCCGCGCCGATGAGCCCGATGGTCGACGGCTGGATGGGCGACGACTGGTTCCACCACGGCGCGTTCCGTCAGCCGAACTTCGACTACATCACCGGCCAGACGGGCCAGCACGGTCCCGGCGAGGGCGTTCAGCGCCAGGGCTATGACGACTACAGCAACTTCCTGAAGGAAGGCTCGGCCGGCGACTACGCCAAGAACCACGGCCTCGACCAGCTGCCGTTCTGGAAGAAGGTCAGCGAGCACCCGGCATACGACAAGTTCTGGAGCGAGCAGGCTCTCGACAAGACGATGGCCGCCCAGCCCCTGAAGGTCCCGACCATGTGGATCCAGGGCCTGTGGGACCAGGAGGACATGTGGGGCGCGGTGCACAGCTACGCCGCCGTCGAGCCCAAGGACGTCAACAACGACAAGAATTACCTCGTGCTGGGCCCCTGGCGGCACAGCCAGGTCAATTACGACGCCTATAACCTCGGGGTCTTCAAGTGGGACGGCGACACGGCCACCCAGTTCCGCCGCGACGTGCTGCGCCCGTTCTTCGACCAGTATCTGAAGGACGCCCCCAAGGCCGACACCCCGCCGGTGCTGATCTACGACCCGGGCCAGAACAAGTGGAACCGCTACGCGACCTGGCCGCAGGGCAAGACCAAGAACCTCTATCTGGAAGCCAATGGCGGCCTCGGCTTCACGCCGCCGGCGGCGGCCAAGGGCGCCGCGGCCTATGACGAGTACGTCTCCGACCCGGCCAAGCCCGTGCCTTATATCCCGCGCCCGCTGCAGTTCAGCGATCGCGGCCGCTGGACGACCTGGCTGGTCAGCGACCAGCGCGGCGTGGTCGATCGTCCCGACGTCGTGACCTACATGACCGAGCCGCTGAAGGAGCCGCTGAAGATCGCCGGCGTGCCGAAGGTCAATCTGGTCGCCTCGACCAGCGGGACCGACAGCGACTGGGTGGTCAAGCTGATCGACGTCTATCCCGACGAGGTTCCCAGCCAGCCGGAGCTCGGCGGCTATCAGCTGGCCGTGGGCATGGACATCTTCCGCGGCCGCTACCGCGAGAGCTTCAGCGATCCCAAGGCGATCAAGCCGAACACGCCGCTGAAGTACCAGTTCATCCTGCCGACCGCGAACTACACCTTCCAGCCGGGCCACCGGATCATGGTGCAGGTGCAGTCCAGCTGGTTCCCGCTGTACGACCGCAACCCGCAGACCTTCGTGCCGAACATCTTCTTCGCCAAGCCGAGCGACTATGTGAAGGCGACGCAGCGGGTGTTCCACGCCGGCGCCGACGCCAGCTTCATCGAGCTGCCGGTGGTGGAGAAATAGGATCAAACGACAAAAGGGCCGGCGGGTGATCGCCGGCCCTTCCACTACGGAGAGAATGTCTGACGGTCAGCGGTCGCCGCGCCTAACGTTTTCATCCTGCTGGTTGGCCTGGCCGCCCGGGTTGCGGCCTTGCTCGTTCGGCTTGGGCTGGCCTTGCTGTTGCTGCTGGCCGGGCGCTTGACGCTGCTGGTCTTGCGGTTGCTGTTGCGGATTACGGTTCTGCTCAGCCATCGGGCCTACTCCTTTTGCACAGCGCGCTCGAGACGCACGGGAATAGAACGGCCCCGGACTCGCGCCGTTCCTCCGGCCAAGCCGCCTTATTTCCGGCTAAGCTCAAGGATTTTCACGGGTTTCTCGATGATCTGCCCCTTCATGTAGGGATCGTCGGCCTGGCTGATCGTCGGCGCGTCGTGAATGGCGCGGACCACGTCCATGCCCTCGACCACCCGCCCGAAGGCCGCGAAACCCTGGCCGTCCTTGTTGCGCGCGCCGCCGTAGTCGAGGGCGGAATTGTCGCCCAGGCAGATGAAGAACTCCGAGGTGGCCGAGCCCGGCTTGTCGCGCGCCATCGAGATCGTTCCGTCGACATGGCGCAGGCCCGTGGCCTTCGTCGTCTCGTGGGCGATCGGCGGAAGATGCGCGCCGGCGTCGCCGAGTCCGCCCTGGATGACGCTGATGGTGGCCGGGTTGTTGTCGTTCCTGGGCGAGACCGTCCGATAGAAGGTCCCGCCCTTCATCAGCCCCTGGTCGGCATAGGCCAGGAAATTGGCGACGGTGATCGGGGCCTGGTCGGGATAGAGCGCCAGGACGATCGTCCCCTTCTCGGTGACCAGCCGAACGCGAACCTCGCGCGGCTTTCGGCCGGCGGCGCCCAGCGGGACGGCCGCCAGGCCGGCGACTAGGGCGCGGCGATCAAGGCGTTGGATCATCGAATCCTCCCGAAACATTCAGCCACCATGGCGCCGCCGCGCGCAAAAAGCTTTCGCCGCGCAGGGGAGAAACGGCAAGACGCATCGCGGCCCAGGGGAGTGCGCTGGAAGGCGGCTTTCACGGCTCTAACGTGCTTGCAAAGCAAAAGGTGGGGGCGCGGCCGTCGAGGTCATCGAGGCCGCGTAATTGCGACGTCATGGCCGACGCCGAAATTCGGTTTCCAGAGACCTATGTCAGCGGCGTGCCCGTCTGGGCCCGGCGCCGCAAGCGCCAGAGCGGTCTGGCCAGCGCCCTGTCGCGCGTGATCATCGCCCTGCTGGCCCTGTTCGGCGGCATGGTGCTGGGCGTTTCGCTGCGGGTGGGCTCGGTCACCAAGGGCGGCGCCGTCATCGACCGCTGGATCGCCAAGGGCCAGGTCGAGTACACAAAAGCGCTGGAGCAGGCGCGCGCCAGCCAGAAGTCCTGACCGGCGCCGACTGGCTGTAGCGGAATCTGACCGACCGGGTTAGAAGGCGCGCCCATGAGCACGCCCCAAAAGCCCATGGCCGAATTGGCCGCCGAGTTCGGCCTGAAACCCGCCGAATATGACGTCGTCCTAAAACGCCTGGGCCGCGAGCCCAACCTGGTGGAGCTGGGTGTGTTCTCGGTCATGTGGTCCGAGCACTGCTCGTACAAGTCGTCCAAGAACCAGCTGAAGAAGTTCCCGATCAGCGGTCCGCGCGTGATCTGCGGTCCCGGCGAGAACGCCGGCGTCATCGACATCGGCGACGGGGACGCGATCATCTTCAAGATGGAGAGCCACAACCACCCCTCGTACATCGAGCCCTATCAGGGCGCGGCGACGGGCGTGGGCGGCATCATGCGCGACGTCTTCACGATGGGCGCGCGGCCGATCGCCCTGCTGAACGCCCTGCGCTTCGGCGAGCCGGACCATCCCAAGACCAAACGCCTGGTGGATGGCGTGGTCGCCGGCATCGCCGGCTACGGCAACTGCGTGGGCGTGCCCACGGTCGCCGGCGAGACCAACTTCCACAAGGGCTACAACGGCAACATCTTGGTCAACGCCATGTGCGTGGGCCTGGCCAAGGCTGACCGCATCTTCTACTCGGCCGCCCCGGGCCCGGGCCTGGCGGTCGTCTATTTCGGCTCCAAGACCGGCCGCGACGGCATCCACGGCGCGACCATGTCCTCGACCGAGTTCACCGAGGACTCGGAAGAGAAGCGTCCCACCGTCCAGGTCGGCGACCCCTTCGCCGAGAAGCTGCTGATCGAGGCGACCCTCGAGCTGATGGCCACTGGCGCGGTCGCCGCCATCCAGGACATGGGCGCGGCCGGCCTGACCTCCTCGTCGGTCGAGATGGCCGGCAAGGGCGGCGTCGGCATCGAGCTGAACATGGACATGGTCCCTCAGCGCGAAGAGGGCATGACCGCCTATGAGATGATGCTGTCGGAAAGCCAGGAGCGGATGCTGGCGGTCCTGAAGCCCGGCCGCGAGCAGGACGGCCACGCCATCTTCGAGAAGTGGGGCCTGGACGCCGCCGTCATCGGCCACACCACCGACACCGGCCGCCTGGTGCTCAAGCACCACGGCGAGACGGTCTGCGACGTGCCGCTGGCCCCGCTGTTCGACGACGCGCCGCTGTATGACCGCCCATGGGTCCAGCCGGCCTTGCAGCCGCGCCTCGATCCGGCGTCGATCCCCGCCCCGACCGACTGGACCCAGGCGGTGCTGAAGGTTGTCGGCTGCCCTGACATGGCCTCCAAGCGCTGGCTGTGGGAGCAGTACGACCGCCACGTGATGGCCGACACGCTGGAAGACAGCGCCACCGGCTGCGACGCGGGCATCGTGCGCATCCACGGCACGGGCAAGGCCATCGCCGTCACCAGCGACTGCACCCCGCGCTACGTCCAGGCCGACCCCTACGAGGGCGGCAAGCAGGCTGTCGCGGAAGCCTGGCGCAACCTGACGGCCGCCGGCGCCCTGCCCATCGCTATCACCGACAACCTGAACTTCGGCAGCCCCGAAAAGCCCGAGACCATGGGCCAGATCGTCCGCGCCACCGACGGCATGGCCGAGGCCTGCCGGGCGCTGGACTTCCCGGTCGTGTCCGGGAACGTGTCGCTCTACAACGAGACCAACGGCGTCGCCATTCCGCCGACCCCGACCGTCGGCGCCGTGGGCTTGCTGGAGGACTACGACCTGCGCACGGGCTTCGGCAACGTGGCCGAGGGCGATGCGCTGGTGCTGATCGGCGAGACGCGCGGCGAGCTGGGCGCCTCGATCTATCTGCGCGAGATGCTCGGCCGCGAGGACGGCGCTCCGCCGCCGGTCGACCTAGCGCTCGAGCGCAAGAACGGCGACTTCGTGCGCGGCCTGATCGCCTCGGGCCTTGTCGCGGGCGTCCACGACCTGTCGGACGGCGGCCTTCTTGTCGCCGCGGCCGATATCGCCCTGGCCAGCCAGGTCGGCGTCACCCTGAACGCCACCAGCGAGGCCCATGCCCACCCGTACCTGTTCGGCGAGGACCAGGCCCGCTACCTAATCGCCACGCCGGACCCCGACGCGGTGCTGGAAGCGGCCCAGGCCGCCGGCGTTCACGCCAGCCTCGCGGGCGTGGCGGGCGGCGAGGCCTTCGCTTCCGCCGGCCTATTCAGCATCCCGCTCGCGGCCCTGCGCACGGCCCACGAAGCCTGGCTGCCGGGCTACATGAACGCGCCGAAGGCTTGATCCCGGCGCTGGCCCGGCGGCGTCGCCGGGCCCCTTCGCCGGGCTCTAGCGACCTGACGCCTTGGCGATCTGGTCCAGGTCGCGATCGAACGCCAGGCTGGCCTCGACCACCGTCGCCACCGAGCGCTTGAAGAAGTCCTTCGGCACGGTGGCGAAGTCGTCGGTAGGCTTGTGGTATTCGGGGTGGTCCTCGACCCCGAAATAGACCCAGGGCACGCCCTTCTCACCGAAGGCATAGTGGTCGGACTGGTTGGTCCAGTTGTTCTGCTTGCCGGCCGCGTCGGTGTCGTGACCCTGCTTCAGCAAGACCGGGGCCTTGGCGGCGACCGCGTCCAGCACCGGCTTGAGGAACGGGAAAGGCGTCGCCCCGGCGACATAGAGCTCGTTCTTCGGATTCTTGCTCAGCATGTCGAAATTGACGTCCAGCGCGACGCCGCTCAGCGGGATCGGCGGCGCGGCGACGAAGGCGCGCGCGCCGCGCAAGCCGCTTTCCTCGGCGTCGACCACCGCCAGGATCACGTCGTGCTTGGGCGGATGGGCCTTGAACGCCTCGGCCACGGCCAGCAGCCCCGCCACGCCCGAGGCGTTGTCGTCGGCGCCGTTGTAGATCTCGCCGTCGCGGACGCCCAGATGGTCGTAATGGGCCGAGACGACCATCGCCTTGCCGCCGACGGTCCCCTTGATCCGCGCCACCAGGTTGACGCCCCTGATATTAGTCCCGTCGCGCTTGGCGAACTCGAACGGCTGCTCGAAGCTCGCGCCGATCGGCGCGACGCCGATCTCGGCGAAGCGCGACAGGATGTAGGCCCGGGCCTTCTCCGACCCCGGCGTGCCGGGCGCCCGGCCCTGCATGTCGTCGGCCGACAGGACGCGGACGTCGTCGAGAGCCTTGTCGCCCGGCGCGGCGAAGGCGGACGCGGCGCTCGCCAGCATGACGAGGGCGGCCGCCAGGAAGATGGCGCGAGATTTATGGGTCATGGCGCCTACATGCCGTGCGTCGGACGGACATTTCAATTAAATCCGAGGCGTCGCGCGACGAACGTCGCTCGCGCGAAGCGTGCATATGTCTGTTCTTAAGAAATCCAGGCCAAATTGGCCGTCGAAGGATCGGAGCGTCCCCCGTGCCCATGTCCCACGCCGAACTCGAGGCCCGCCTCGCCGCGGCCTTTCCCGACTCCGAGATCGTGCTGACCGATCTGGCCGGCGACAACGACCACTGGAAGGCGCGCATCGTCTCGCCGGCCTTCAAGGGCCTGCCGCGCGTGCGCCAGCATCAACTGGTCAACAAGGCGCTGGCCGACGTGCTGGGGGGGACGCTGCACGCCCTGGCGCTCGAAACCGCCGCCCCCGCGGAATAGGAGCCGACGGGTGCGCTATCGTCCCTTCGGAACCACGGACATGGCGGTCTCGGCGCTGACCCTGCGCCTGGTCGATAGCGAATCCCCGCGCGCCAGCGACTGGCGCGACCTCGTCTTCACCGCGCTGGAATGCGGCATCAACAGTTTCCAGGTCGAGGGCGAGTCGCCCGCGATGCTCGCCGGCCTGGGCGAGGCCTTCGCCTCGGTCGAGCGCCGACTGCTGTTCCTGACCTGGCGCGTGCGCGATGACGGGACCGCCATGGACCACCAGACCATCGAGCGCCTGGTCGGCGGGGCCTTCGAGGGCCTGGGGCTGGACTATCTCGACTTGGTGCTGGTCAACGACCCGCGGGCCCCGCACCTCGCCCCCGCGTTCGAGGCGGGCCTGCGCTCGCTGCACCAGAGCCGCGCCGTCCGAGGCCTGGGCATCGCCAGCCGAGGCGACATCGACCCCGGCCTGATGCGGAACGGCATGGTCACGGCGATCTCCTCGCCGTTCAACCTGTCGTCCGGCTGGGCCGAACGCCACCGCATCCGCAGCGCCGCCCAGGCCGACTACGCCGTCATCGGCGAGGACTTCTGGCCCCAGGCCCTGCGCGATGGCGGCGAGAGCGCCCCGCGCAAGCCCTCGCTGTGGCGACGCCGCACCGACCCGCTGGCCGATGTCGGCGGCTACGAGTTCCTGCACGGCACGCCCGGCTGGAGCGGCGAGGAAATCTGCCTCGGCTACGCCCTGACCGAGCCGTCGCTGGCCACCGTGCGGATCACCGCCGACCGGCCGGCCGAGGTCGAACGCCTGGCGGCCGTGGTCGAGCGCGACCTGCCCAATGGCGTCTGCGCCCAGATCGAGATGGCCCGCTTTTCCGCCCAGGAACGCGAGAAGGCCGCCGGCCGCGACTGAGCGGCCCCGCGCCGCACTTGACCCCGGGGTCTCTGGCGCCTAGCTGAAGGCTTCCGCCAAGGATCCGTATTTCCATGACCGACGTCGCCTCCTCCCCCGCCCTCGACTTCATCGCCAAGACCGTGGCCGAACATCCGGTCGTGGTGTTCATGAAGGGCGTGCCGGACCAGCCGCGCTGCGGCTTCTCGTCGGTCGTCGTCCAGATCCTCGACCACCTGGGCGTCGAGTTCATCGGCGTCGACGTGCTGCAGGACGACGAGCTGCGTCAGGGGATCAAGACCTTCACCGACTGGCCGACCATTCCGCAGCTCTATGTGAAGGGCGAATTCGTCGGCGGCAGCGACATCGTCCGCGAGATGTTCCAGTCCGGCGAACTGAAGACGTTCCTGATCGAACAGGGCGTCCTGGCCGCGTGAAGCTCTTCGAGCCGCCACGCGACGCCTTCTCCCTGACCTTCCAGCCCAAGGCGTCGGACATCGACGCCAACGGGCACGTCAACAACGTCGTCTATCTATCCTGGATCCAGGACCTGGCCATCGCCCATTGGGAAGCGTGGACCAGCGACGAACAGCGCGCGCCTTGGACCTGGGTCTGCCGCCGCCACGAGGTCGATTACCGCCGCGAGCTGCTGCCGGGCGAGACCGCCACCGGCTACACCTGGGTCGGCGAACTGAAGGGCCCGCGCTTCGAGCGCTACGCCCGGATCGACGGCCCCGACGGCGAGATGTGCGCCCAGAGCCGCACCGACTGGGTGCTGATCGACATCGCCGCCAAGCGGCCCGCGCGGGTGCTGCCGTGGATGGTCGAACGGTTCACGCCGAAGGCCTGAGCACCGGATTGGCGATGACGATGCGGTCGGCGCGCGTGAGCCCAAGCTCTTCGTAGCTGAACGCCAGATCCGCCGCGCTTGGCGTCCCCTTGCAGGTCTCCAGCCGCCGTCGGGCGAAGGCGACCACCGCTTGGCCGGCCTGACGATCGACGCGGAAGACGAAGTCGGCCTTCGCCGCGCAGCCGTTCGACCTCACACGCAGCGTCAGCCCGCTGGCGCCGGCGTCGACCCCCAGCAAGGGTTCAAGCCCCGGCCAGCGCTCGGCCGGCGCGCCGGCGAGGCGGACAGGCGCGGTCGCGCAGCCGGCCAAGGACATCGCCGCCCCAGACAACACAAAACCTCTGCGGGAGACACCGACGCTCATCGACCTCTGTACGAACCGCCCAAGTTCGGATGAAGATCGCCCAGCGCTGGCGCGCTGACCAGCCTCTGGGGGCGTTTGTTATGTGTCTTCGTTCCGTGTTCCTCGCCGCGGCCGTCGTTAGCGCCATCGCCGCGCCCGCGATAGCGTCGCCCGACTATCGGCAACTGGACGCCGAGATCGAGCGGCTGAGGCTGGCGGGCAAGGTCCCGGGGGTCGCTGTCGCCGTCGTCGAGAACGGCCAGCTCGTCCACGTCGTCACGAAGGGCGCGCGCGACGCCAAGGGCGATCCGCTGACGCCCCACACGATCATGTATGCCGCCTCGATCACCAAGGCGACCTTCGCCTACTACCTGATGATGCTGGTCGACGATGGCAAGCTGAACCTCGACACGCCGATCGCCGACTATCTGCCCAAGCCCCTGCCCGACTATCCGAGGTACGCGGATCTGGCGGGCGACCCGCGCTGGCGGAAGATCACCCCGCGCATGCTGATGACCCATTCGGCCGGCTTTCCGAACTTCCGCTGGCTGAACCGCGACGAAAAGCTCGACATCAAGTTCGACCCGGGAACCGCCTACGCCTACTCCGGCGAAGGCATCAACCTGATGCAGTTCGTGCTGGAAGAGGGTCTCGGCCTGAAGGTCGGCGAAGAGATCGATCGCCGGATTTTCCAGCCCTTGGGCATGAGCCGCTCGAGCCTGGTCTGGCGCGCGGACTTCGCCGGCGACCTAGCCGACGGGATCAAGGAGGACGGTCAGTGGGAACCGCACGACGACCGTTCGTCGGTCAAGGCGGCGGGCTCGCTGGACACCACGATCACCGATCTTGGCAAGCTGTCGGCGGCGATGGTCTCCGGCTGGGGGCTCTCGGCCAAGAGCGCGTCGGAATGGATCAAGGTCAGCCTGCCGATCGCCAGCGCCCATCAGTTCCCGACATTCGGCCTGAAGGCGAACCCGGAAAACGCCAAGATCGGCCTCGGCGCTGGGATCGGGGTGGTCGTCCATGACGGTCCGCAGGGCCGCGTCTTCTACAAGGGCGGCCATAACGACATCACCGACAACCAAATGGTCTGCGTCGAGCGGAGCAAGCGTTGCGTCGTCGTGCTGACAAACAGCGGCGTCGGCCAGCGGATCATCCCGGCGATCGTCAATGCGGCGCTGGGCGAGACCGGCCAGCCCTGGGGTTGGGAATACAACCCGATCCTGCCGATCTCGCCCTAGATTGTCAGCCCCAGGGGCCCGCGCCGGCGGACGTCGTGACCGGCGTCGGTCGCCGCGCCGCCGTCCCCTGCCCCACGCCCAGGCGCATCAGGGCCTCGACGCGGTTGTGAGTGGCCGGGTGGGTCGAGAACAGGTTGTCCGCGCCCCTCCCGGCCAGCGGGTTGATGATGAACATGTGCGCCGTGGCCGGATTGCGCTCGGCCTGGACGTTCTCGTAGCCGCCCCGGGCATAGGCCTCGATCTTCTCGAGGGCGCGGGCCAGGGCGGCGGGGTCGCCGCCGATCCCCGCGCCGACACGGTCGGCCTCGTACTCGCGGGCGCGGCTGATGGCCATCTGCACCAGCATGGCGGCGATCGGGGCCAGCAGGGCGACGGCGATCGCGCCCACCACGCCGCCCGGCCGCTCCTCGTCGCGCGAGCCGCCCAGGAAGAAGGCGAAATTGGCCAGGGCCGAGATCGCGCCGGCGATGGTGGCCGTCACCGTCATGGTCAGGGTGTCGCGGTTCTTCACGTGGGCCAGCTCGTGGGCCATCACGCCGCGGATCTCGTCGCGGGTCAGCAGAGAGAGCAGGCCCGTGGTCGCCGCGACCGCCGCGTGGTCGGGGTCCCGGCCGGTGGCGAAGGCGTTGGGCTGGTCGCTGTCGATGATCGTCACGCGCGGACGCGGCAGACCGGCCTTGACGGCCATCTCCACCACGTCGGCGGCATAGGCGCGGACCAGCGGCTCGGGATGGCGCTCGTCGACCTCGACCGCGCCATAGGTCCGCAGCACGATCTTGTCGGCGTTCCAGTACGAGAAGGCGTTCAGCGCCACGGCGATGGCCAGGGCGATCAGCATCCCGGTCGGTCCGCCAATCAGATAGCCCGCGCCCATGAAGAGCGCCGTCAGGCCCGCCAGCAACATATAGGTCTTGAAGTGGTTCATGATCGTGATCAGTCGAAGATGTCGAAAAGGTCGAAGCGCTTCTTCTTTTGGTGGCCGTAGCGTCCGTAGCGGCGATAGCGATCATCGTCGTCATCGTCATGGCGCTTGTGATGGTCGAGGTGGTGATCGGGCCGAACATAGGGGCGCGGCGCGGTTCCCGGCGCGTTGAAGGTCGCCTGGGTTTCCTCGCGCTCGAACGCCATCAGCTTTTCCAGCTCGCCCCGGTCCAGCCAGACGCCGCGACAGCGCGGGCACATGTCGAACTCGACGCCGGCGCGCTGAACGGCCTGCATGGCGCCGTCGCAGTTGGGGCACATCAGAAGGGGCATGTGAAACCTCCGGTCCAAAAGGATGGATCGGGTGTTCTCGATGTCTGGCGGCGCCGTCAGGGAGGGGGGCTTTAGGCGGCCGGACCCAGCGACATCGAGAACACCCGATGCGGTCCGACATCACGAGCGCTTGCATCGCTCGCCAGAGGGGCCCGGTCCCGCACCCTTAAGTTGGGACTTGGCGGGAAGGCTTTCAAGGGGCGCCCGGCCCTTAAGGGGATCCTCCCCACGATGGGGCGCACAAAAAAGGCCCCGGATCGCTCCGGGGCCTTTTCCGTATCGTTTCGGATCCGACGCTTACGAAGCGTAGAATTCGACGACGAGGTTCGGTTCCATCTTCACTGGATACGGAACTTCCGACAGTTCCGGCGCGCGGACGAAGGTGGCCGACAGCGACTTGGCGTCGACGGTCACGTACTCGGCGAAGTCACGCTCCGACGAGGCGACGGCTTCGAGAACCAGAGCCATGTTGCGCGACTTTTCGCGGACCTGGATCACGTCGCCGGCCTTGCAGCGGTACGACGGGATGTTCACGCGCTTGCCGTTCACGGTCACGTGGCCGTGGTTCACGAACTGGCGGGCGGCGAACACGGTCGGCACGAACTTGGCGCGATAGACGATGGCGTCCAGGCGCGATTCGAGCAGAGCGATCAGATTTTCCGAGGTGTTACCCTTGCGGCGGGCGGCTTCCTCGTAGGTGCGCGAGAATTGCTTCTCGGTCAGGTTACCGTAGTAGCCCTTCAGCTTTTGCTTGGCGCGCAGCTGCAGACCGAAGTCCGAAACCTTGCTCTTGCGGCGCTGGCCGTGCTGGCCGGGACCGTAGGAGCGCGAGTTGACCGGCGACTTCGGGCGGCCCCACAGGTTTTCACCCATGCGGCGGTCGATCTTGTACTTGGCGCTATGGCGCTTCGACATAGTCAGTCTTTCAAAACGATCCGGGCCGGCTCCCCGCGAGGGGCGCGATCTCAACGGCGGCGTCGGGTCAATCCGTCATAAGGTCATCGCGCCGCGCGGCGAGCCGGCGGCGTGAAGGCGCGGTTTATGATGGAAGGCGGGCGGGGAGTCAATGTTACCCGCCCCCGCCGCTTACGGCCGCGCCAGCGGGTTGCGCACGCGAATCCTGCCGCCGCGTTCCACGCCGAACGTTTCCAGCGGATAGCGCAGCTCGACGCCCTCGGCGACCAGGGCGCGGCAGTTGTCGGGGCGCTTGCGGGTGAAGGTGAAGGAGGTCAGGCCGTCGCGGCGTTGGCTCTCGACGGCGAAATCCTCGGGCCGGGTGCACCCGTTGGACGAGACACGAACGACGAGATCGTCGCGATCAACTCGCATGGCCTGCAGCGGCTCCAGGCCGTCCGACGCGCCCTTCGTCACCGACACGTCGTGACGCGCCCCGTCGGAGTCGATGATGACGCAGGCCGAGGTGCTCAGGCCCAAGGCGATCACGGCGGCGAGCGATAGGCATTTCATGGTGGTTCCCCTCTGGTTAGCTTGACCGTGAGGGGAGCGCCCGCCGCCTGAACCCAGGATGAATTACGGAATGTTCACAACCGTCCGGCGTGCCAGGCCACATGGTCGCCGATAAAGGTGGTCATGAAGAAGTAGCTGTGGTCGTAGCCTTCCTGACGGCGGACCGTGACCTTGCGA
>NZ_SZWJ01000040.1:0-38586 GCF_012184455.1 Caulobacter sp. SSI4214
GGCCCCGGCGGTCCGCGCGGTCCGCGTCCGGGCGTGCCCGCCTCGGCCCCGGCCACGCCGGAAATCCAGCGCGCCACGCGTTCGGCGCCCCGTCCCGGCGGCGCGGTCATGGACCGTCGTCCCGACGAGGACGACGATCGTCGCAAGAACGCGGCCCCCAACAAGGCCGTCTCGCGCGTCAAGGGCGCCCCGCAGCGCCGCGAAGGCCGTCTGACCATTCAGGCCGTGGCCGGCGACGGGGATTCCGCCGACCGGATGCGTTCGCTCGCGTCGGTCCGTCGTGCCCGTGAGCGCGAAAAGGAAAAGCGTCGCGGCGGCGCGGTCGAACAGGCTCGCGTGTCGCGCGAAGTCGTCATTCCGGACGTTATCACCGTGCAGGAGCTGTCCAACCGGATGGCCGTGCGCGGCGTCGACATCATCAAGTTCCTGATGCGTCAGGGCGTGATGCTGAAGATCAACGACGTCATCGACAACGACACCGCCGAGCTGGTGGCCACCGAGTTTGGCCACACCGTCAAGCGCGTGTCGGAAGCCGACGTCGAAGAAGGCTTCATCGGCGCCGACGACCACGACGATCACATGGAGACGCGTCCCCCGGTCGTCACGATCATGGGTCACGTCGACCACGGCAAGACCAGCCTGCTCGACGCCCTGCGTTCCACCGACGTGGCGGCGGGCGAAGCCGGCGGCATCACCCAGCATATCGGCGCCTATCAGGTTCGCCTGAAGGACGGCCAACGGGTGACGTTCCTCGACACCCCTGGCCACGCCGCGTTCTCGTCGATGCGCGCCCGCGGCGCCAACATCACCGACATCGTGGTGCTGGTCGTGGCCGGCGACGACGGCGTGATGCCCCAGACGATCGAGGCGATCAAACACGCCAAGGCCGCCGAGGTGCCGATCATCGTCGCCGTCAACAAGATGGACAAGCCGGGCTCGGACGCCACGCGCGTGGTCAACGAACTGCTGCAGCACGAGATCGTGGTCGAAAGCCTGGGCGGCGACACCCAGCTGATCGAGGTCTCCGCCAAGGCCCGCACCGGCCTGGACGACCTGCTGGAAGCCATCCTGCTGCAGGCCGAAGTGCTTGACCTGAAGGCCAACCCCGACCGCGTCGCCGACGGCGTCGTGATCGAGGCCAAGCTGGACAAGGGGCGCGGCGCCGTCTCGACGGTGCTGGTCAACCGCGGCACGCTGAAGCGCGGCGACATCGTCGTGGCCGGCAGCCAGTGGGGCAAGGTCCGCGCGCTGTTGAACGAGCGCAACGAGCAGCTCCAGGAAGCCGGTCCCGCCACCCCGGTCGAGATTCTCGGCCTGGACGGCGTGCCCTCGCCGGGCGACGCGTTCGCCGTGGTCGAGAACGAGGCCCGCGCTCGCGAGCTGACCGAGTACCGCATCCGCCTGAAGCGCGAGAAGTCGCTGGCCCCGGTGGGCGCCGGCGCTTCGATGGCCGACATGATGGCCAAGCTGCAGGACAAGAAGCTGAAGGAGCTGCCGCTGGTCATCAAGGCCGACGTGCAGGGCTCGGCCGAGGCGATCATCGGTTCTCTGGACAAGATGGCCACCGACGAGGTCCGCGCGCGGATCATCCTGTCGGGCGCCGGCGCGATCAGCGAAAGCGACGTCATGCTGGCCAAGGGCGCCGGCGCGCCGATCATCGGCTTCAACGTCCGGGCCTCGGCCCAGGCGCGGGCCCTGGCCGAGCGCGAAGGGGTCGAGATCCGCTACTACGCGATCATCTACGACCTGCTGGACGACATCAAAGGCGTGCTCTCGGGCATGCTGGCCCCGATTCAGCGCGAAACCTTCCTCGGCAACGCCGAGGTGCTTCAGGCCTTCGATATCTCGAAGATCGGCAAGGTCGCCGGCTGTAAAGTCACCGAGGGCGTGGTCCGCAAGGGCGCCAAGGTCCGGATCATCCGTCAGGACATCGTCGTTCTGGAACTGGGCACTCTGCAGACGCTCAAGCGCTTCAAGGACGAGGTCAACGAAGTCCCCGTCGGCCAGGAATGCGGCATGATGTTCGCCGGCTTCCAGGACATCAAGGTCGGCGACGTGATCGAGTGCTTCACCGTCGAGGAGATCAAGCGCCAGCTCGACTAACGGCTGGTCGCTTCTGGTCACGAAAAAGGCGCGGATCCTGCGATCCGCGCCTTTTTTGCGCCGCATGATCGCAACGGATCGACACGTCAACGGTTTGTTCGGCCTCTAGGGATCAGCTTCCCTGAAGCTTGCGGACGGCATGCGATGCGGATCACGTTTCTCGAATGTGGGGCCTCGCCCAGGCCCACCGGCGGCGCCCGGGTGCTGTACGAACACGCCAATCGCCTCGTCGCGCGCGGACACGCGGTCAGCGTCGTGCATCCGGTCTATCCGGAGAGCCGGCCCGGCTTTCTGGCGGGGCTGAAGCAAGGCGGTCGCCACAAGCGCTGGGCGCGGACCGGCGAGTGGTCGCCGCGCGCCTGGATGGACGTCGATCCGCGCGTCGACAGCCTATGGACCCCCGATCTCTCATCCGCTCACGTGCCCGAGGGCGACGTTGTGATTGCCGCCCACTGGCGGGCCGTGGCGCCGATGAACGCTCTGTCGCCCGCCCATGGCGCGCGGGTCTTCTTCTCGCGCCAATGGGACTTCGCCGAGTTCGCGGAACTGGAGCCGGGGGTGCGCAAGGCCTGGGCCGCCCCCTGTTTCAAGATGGTGGTCAACCGACGCGCCGCGGAACTGGCCCGCGTGTTTGGGCCACGGCCCTGGCTGGCGCCGCACGGCCTGGACTCCCGAGCCTGGGACATAGACGTTCCCCTGGCCGACCGCGATCCCGACCTCCTGATCACGCCCTGGCGAGCGGCGCGGACCAAGGGATTCCACGACGTGCTGGAAGCCTGCGAGTTGGCGCGGCGCGAACGGCCGACGCTACGTCTGCTGACCTTCGGGACCGAACCTATGTCGATCCGTTTGCCCCACTGGGTCACGCACGTCCCGGCGCCGGATCGCCCGGCCTTGCGCGCCCTCTACAACCGCGCCTCGGTCTTCGTGGGCGCCGGACATAACGAGGGCTGGGGTCTGGCCGCCAGCGAGGCGGGCCTGTGCGGCGCGGCTCTCGCCCTGACCGACAATCCCGGCCACGCCGAATATGCCGACCACGAGCGAACGGCCTTGGTCTCGCCGATCCGCGAGCCGGCCGCCTTGGCCGTCAACATCCTGGCCCTGGCCGAGCGGTTGTCGCTGCGCCAGAGGCTGGCCCTGGCCGCCCGCGCCAAGCTCTCCACCTTTACCTGGGAGCGGGCCAGCCGCACGTTCGAGGCCGGGCTGATGGCCTGCATCGAGGCCGAGACGCCCCGCGCCGTCGCCTCCTGAACCGGTCTGGAAAAGGTCGAATTCGCGGGCTAGAGCAGAATCGATAGGAGGACCCATGCGTATCCGTTCGCTTCTGGCCCTGGCCGCCGTCGGCGTCTCGCTCTCCGCCTGCTCGACCGTGGACCGCTTCGACGCCGCCGGCGATGTCCATGCCCTGCTCGTCGCGATCCGCGACAACGACCGGGCGGGCTTCGACGCGCATGTCGACCGTCAGGCCCTGAAGGGCCAGATCGAGGCGCGGCTGATGGACGAGGCGCGCCAGCGTCAGCCCGGCGACAAGTGGATGGCGGTGGCCGCCATTCTGGCGGGGCCCGTCGCCGACGTCGCCGGCGAGGCTCTGATCCGTCCCGAGACCTTCCACGCGGCGGCCAACTATTACGGCTACACGCCCGACAGGCCGCTGCCGGGCCGGGTGGCGATCGCCAGCGCCTTGCGCCCGGCGGGCGACGGCCGGGTGTGCGCGGCCAAGAAGGACGGGCCCTGTATGCTGATCTTCACCCGCGAAGGCTCGACCTGGCGATTGACGGGCTTCGACCCGCAGGCGGCCAATTTGCATCTTAAGCGATGAAACGCGCGATCCTCGCGGGCCTGAGCCTGGCCGTTCTGACGACTTCGGCCGCGCGGGCCGAGACCCGGATGTTTTCGTATGACCCGATTTCTCCCGACGCCAAGCGGCTGACCGGGGCGGGCGTGACGATCCTGTTCAACCAAGGTCTCCTAGGCGGCGCCCGGCCGATCAAAGTCCTGGCCACCGGCGTGCCGGCCCAGGCCCTGCTGAAAGCTGGACGCGAAAAAGACCTGGGTCCAGGCGGGCTGAAGGCCATGGACGGCGTGGACGCCGACGCCGCGCTGTTTGAGGTCGATCCCAAGGCTGCTCAGGGCAAGATTTATCTCCGCGCCTTTTGCCCAGGCTCGACGCGGCTGTGGCTGTCGTTCAGCGCCATCGCCGTGCGCCGCGATCTGCGGATCCAGGCGTTTGGCGACGATCCCAAGGCCGACGGCAAGGCGCGTCTATGCGGGACGTTGGACTTTTCTTATCGCGGCGAGTGGCGTCTGCCCAAGAACCGGATGCCCGATCCGATGGAGGATTGGACCAACGAGCCCAATCACCCGAGTCCGGATTGAGGGCTTCCGCCCCGCTCCTGAGTCGCCGAGAGCGTTTCCGCTGAAAACCAGCATCCACTTTTCCGCGCGATGCTCTAGCTTCGTCCTGAAGCAGGGGAAGGGCGCGGGATGGCCGAGGATCCGTTGGCGGGTTTCGAACGGTTCGTGTTCAACGACGGGCGCTGGAGCCGCGAGGTGTTCCGCATCGGCGCGGGACCGGCGGTCATCGTCATTCACGAGGTTCCGGGTCTGCATCCGGGCGTGCTCGAGTTCGCCCGCGACCTTGCCGCCGCCGGCCTGACCGCCTTTTGTCCCAGTCTGTTCGGCAAGCCAGCCAGGCCGGTGTCGCGCGGCTATGCGATCGGCGAGATCCTCAAGAACATCTGCGTTCGGCGCGAGTTCAGCGTCTGGAAGGACGGCCGCTCCAGCCCGATCGTCGACTGGTTGCGGGCGCTTGCGCGGCAGGTCCACGAGGAATGCGGGGGCAAGGGCGTTGGGGCGGTGGGCATGTGCTTCACCGGCGGCTTCGCCCTGGCGATGATGACCGAGCCCTCGGTCGTGGCGCCGGTGATGTCCCAGCCCTCGCTGCCGCTGAAGGACAAGGGCGGTCTCGACTGCTCGGCCTCGGAGCTGGCCTGCGCCAAGCGTCGGTTCAAGGACGAGGACCTGTCGCTGATGGCCCTGCGCTTTTCGTCGGACAAGCTGGTGCCCGACGCCCGCATCGCGCGCCTGAAGGCCGAGTTCGGCGACAAGGTCGAGGTGATCGAGCTGGCCGACGAGGACGCCGCGCCGGGCGTGCCGATGGCTCCGCACTCGGTGCTGACCCTGCACCTGCACCGCTCGATCCCCGACTGCGGGACGATGCGGGCGCGGGACCAGGTAGTGGCGTTTTTTCGCGAAAAGACGGGCGCTTAGCGCTTCTGTCCGGCCAGCCGGCGCGTCAGCGGACCGCTGGCGATGATCAAGGCCGCGCCCGCGATCAGGGCGCCTAGCGAAACGAGGCCCAGTTGGGCCGACGAGGCCGCCTCGGCGCCGAGCGTCGAGGTCGGATGGGCGAAGGCCGGCTGGATCAGCACCATGCCGAGCGTGAAGCCCAGCAGGGTCTCGAGCCCGCCCGAGATCATCAGAATCGCGCCCAGGGCGCGCAGGACGAAACGTGTCAGGTCTTCTGTGGTCGCCATGGCCAATCCCCCTTGCCCATGACTCCAACCTACAGCGAGGGGCTTAATTCACCCTTAGCGCCGCTGGACTTTTCCCGCCGACGCGCCTAGACACCCCGCCTTCCGATTTTCCCCGCGCACCGGCGTTCGATCCGCCGGCCGGGCCGCAAGGACATCCCGCGCCATGAAGCGCCACGCCGACACCAAGAAGGGCGCCGCGACCGGCCCCTCGCAACGCCAGCTCCGCGCCGGCGAACTGATCCGCCACGCCCTGGTCGAAATCCTCCGCGAGGAGGAGCTGCAGGACGAGGCGCTGCACAACATCTCGGTCACGGTGTCCGAGGTGCGGATGAGCCCCGACCTCAAGCACGCCGTCTGCTTCGTCGAGCCGCTGGGCGCGGGCCTGACGGGCGAGGACACCACCGAGGTGATCAAGGGCCTGAACCGGGTCGCCAAGTTCCTGCGGGGCCGGCTGGGCCGCAGCATCGACATGAAGTTCACGCCGGACCTGAAGTTCATTCACGACGAGAGCTTTGGGACCGCGGCCTATATGGACAAGCTGTTCCTGGATCCGCGGGTCCAGCAGGACACCCGGACGCTGTCCGACGTGCTCGGCGAAGACGACGAGGACTAGGCCATGGCCCGCCGCAAGAAGGGCGACGCCGTTTCGGGCTGGATCTGCCTGGACAAGCCCTACGACCTGACTTCGACAACAGCGGTCAGCCGCGTGCGCCGCGCGTTCAACGCCCAGAAAGGCGGCCATGCCGGCACGCTGGATCCGCTGGCGACGGGCATCCTGCCCATAGCGCTGGGCGAGGCGACCAAGACCGTTCCGTTCCTGATGGACGCCGACAAGGCCTATCGCTTCACCATCGCCTGGGGCCGCGACACGACGACGCTGGACCGCGAGGGCGAGACGACCGCGACGTCCGACGTCCGCCCGACCCGCGAGCAGGTCGAGGCGGCGCTGCCCGCCTTCATCGGCGAGGTCGACCAGGTCCCGCCGAACTTCTCGGCCATCAAGGTCGACGGCGAGCGCGCCTACGACCTGGCCCGCGACGGCGTCGATTTCGAACTGCCGACCCGCAAGGTGGCGATCTTCGACCTCAAGATCGTCGACCAGCCGGACGTCGATCACGTCACCTTGGAGATGGAGTGCGGCAAGGGCACCTATGTGCGCGCCGTGGTCCGCGACCTCGCCAAGGCCCTCGGAACCTGCGGTCACGTCGCCGAGCTGCGCCGCACACGGGTGGGGGGCTTCTCGGAAGACGAGGCGATATCGCTGGAAACTCTCGAGAATTTGAGCTATGAGGCCCGGCTGTCGGAGGCCTTGCTTCCGGTCGAGACCGCGCTGGACGACATCCCGGCGTTGGCCGTGACCGATGAAGACGCCTTCCGGCTTGCACAGGGACGCGCCATCGTCCTGCTCCCAAGGCAGGTTGAAACGCTGAAAGCCGAGCTCTCGCCCGGCGATCGCACCGTTTCCGCCATGTCCGGCGACAGGTTGGTGGCCCTGTGCGAGATGCGCGCCGGGCGGCTCAATCCGGTGCGGGTCTTCCAACTCACCTGAGCGGAGACTTACCGATGTCGATTACTCTGGAGCGCAAGGCCGCGCTCATCGCCGAACACGCCCGCGGCGCGGGTGACACCGGCAGCGCCGAAGTGCAGGTCGCGATCCTCTCGGAACGCATCTCGAACCTGACCGAGCACTTCAAGACGCACAAGAAGGACAACCACAGCCGTCGTGGCCTGCTGAAGCTGGTTTCCCAGCGTCGCCGGCTTCTCGACCACCTGAAGAAGTCCGACGCCGGTCGCTATCAGTCCCTGATCGAAAAGCTGGGTCTGCGTCGCTAAGGCATCCAGGTCCGCCGCCTCGCCGACGCGGGGCGGCGGATCGCGTTTTTGGAACCTGGTGTCCGAGACAGGCCGGACACCTGGATTCCGAGACGGTTCTTTCCTCCCCATGACGGGATCGGAAGAATCGTTCGTCCGTCCGAGGGTTCACGTCCTCAAACCCGCCTGTCGAACTGGATGAGGATCATCGGGCCGGCTTTTCGTTAGCCGTCCGCCCCTGTCCGCCCCGACGAGAATCCGCTCGCGGGAACCGAAAGACGAAAAATGTTCGACATCAAACGCAAGACGATCGAGTGGGGCGGCAAGACGCTGGTCCTCGAAACCGGTCGCATCGCCCGTCAAGCCGACGGCGCGGTCCTGGCCACCATGGGCGAAACCGTCGTCCTGGCCACCGCCGTGTTCGCCAAGACCCAGAAGCCGGGTCAAGACTTCTTCCCGCTGACGGTCAACTATCAGGAAAAGACCTTCGCGGCCGGCAAGATCCCGGGCGGCTTCTTCAAGCGTGAAGGCCGTCCGTCGGAAAAGGAGACCCTGGTCTCCCGCCTGATCGACCGTCCGATCCGCCCGCTGTTCGTCAAGGGCTTCAAGAACGAAGTCCAGGTCGTGACCACCGTGCTGCAGCACGACCTCGAGAACGATCCCGACATCTTGGCCATGGTCGCCGCCTCGGCCGCCCTGACCCTGTCGGGCGCTCCGTTCATGGGCCCGATCGGCGCCGCCCGCGTCGGCTGGATCAATGACCAATACGTGCTGAACCCGACGCTCGACGAGCTGAAGGACAGCAAGATGGACCTCGTCGTGGCCGGCACCGCCGACGCCGTGATGATGGTGGAATCGGAAATCCAGGAGCTCTCGGAAGAGATCGTGCTGGGCGGCGTGACCTTCGCCCACAAGGAAATGCAGCCGGTGATCGACGCGATCATCGAACTGGCCGAGCACGCCGCCAAGGAGCCCTTCGCGTTCGAGCCGGAAGACACCGACGCGATCAAGGCCGAGATGAAGACCCTGGTGGGCGCGGACATCGCCGCCGCCTACAAGATCCAGAAGAAGCAGGACCGCTACGAAGCGGTCGGCGCCGCCAAGAAGAAGGCCATCGCCGCCATGGGCCTGTCGGACGAGAATCCGGCTGGTCACGACCCGCAGAAGCTGGCCGGCATCTTCAAGGAACTGGAAGCCGACGTCGTGCGTCGCGGCATTCTGGACACCGGCCTGCGCATCGACGGCCGCGACGTCCGCACCGTTCGCCCGATCCTGGGCGAGGTCGGCATCCTGCCGCGCACCCACGGTTCGGCCCTGTTCACCCGCGGCGAGACCCAAGCGATCGTCGTGGCGACCCTGGGCACCGGCGACGACGAGCAGTTCATCGACGCCCTGGAAGGCACCTACAAGGAATCCTTCCTGCTGCACTACAACTTCCCGCCCTACTCGGTCGGCGAGACGGGCCGCATGGGCTCGCCGGGCCGTCGCGAGATCGGTCACGGCAAGCTGGCCTGGCGCGCCGTGCGTCCGGTCCTGCCGGCCAAGGAAGACTTCCCCTACACCCTGCGCCTGGTCTCCGAGATCACCGAGTCGAACGGCTCGTCCTCGATGGCCACGGTCTGCGGCTCGTCGCTGGCCCTGATGGACGCCGGCGTGCCGCTGAAGCGTCCGGTCTCGGGCATCGCCATGGGCCTGATCCTGGAAAAGGACGGCTTCGCGGTTCTGTCGGACATCCTGGGTGACGAGGATCACCTGGGCGACATGGACTTCAAGGTCGCCGGCACCAGCGAAGGCATCACCTCGCTGCAGATGGACATCAAGATCGCCGGCATCACGCCCGCGATCATGGAGCAGGCTCTGGCTCAGGCCAAGGAAGGCCGCGCGCACATCCTGGGCGAGATGAACAAGGCCATGGACGCGCCGCGCGCCGACGTGGGCGATTTCGCGCCGAAGATCGAGACGATCAACATCCCGACCGACAAGATCCGCGAAGTGATCGGCTCGGGCGGCAAGGTGATCCGCGAGATCGTCGCCACCACCGGCGCCAAGATCGACATCAACGACGATGGCGTGGTCAAGGTCTCGGCCTCGGACGGCGCCAAGATCAAGGCGGCGATCGACTGGATCAAGTCGATCACCGACGAAGCGGAAGTCGGCAAGATCTATGACGGCAAGGTCGTCAAGGTCGTCGACTTCGGCGCCTTCGTGAACTTCTTCGGCGCCAAGGACGGCCTCGTCCACGTCAGCCAGATCAGCAACGAACGCGTCGCCAAGCCGTCGGACGTGCTGAAGGAAGGTCAGATGGTCAAGGTCAAGCTCTTGGGCTTCGACGACCGCGGCAAGACCAAGCTGTCGATGAAGGTCGTCGACCAGGAAACCGGCGAAGACCTGTCCAAGAAGGAAGCGACCGAAGAGGCGTAAACCTCCTTCCGCGTCCAAATCCTGACGTTAGCCAGCGGGCGGTTCCGAAAGGGGCCGCCCGTTTCGCGTTTTAGGGTTGTTTATGTTCCTTATTTGTTCCAACCTTGGGTGGTTGGAACAGGAGGGGGCGATGACCGATCACGTCGTGCAGTGCGGCGCCTGTAGGGTCGATGTCCAGGTCGTGCGCCGGGAGGAGGGCGAGATGGCTCGCTGTCCCGTCTGCGCCCGGACCGCGCCGAAGGACGAGGCGATCCGGGTGGCCCGAAGCGCTCTTATCGACGTTGTCATGCGCGATCTCGACGAAAATCTCCGCGCGATCGTCCGCGCCAGCCCCGCCCTGGGCTACCGGCCGGTCCAGGCCTATGACTGGGTGGTGGACGGCGCTCCCGGTCCGTCGCGCTTGGACGCTCGCTGAAGCGTTCCGGCGCCCTCCGCCGCCAGAGCCCTCAGCGCCTCGCGAAGGCGCGGGGCGGCGAAGTCCAGGAACAGGCGGGTCTTCAGCGGCAGGATCTCGGCGGGTGCGTGTAGCAGGCTGACCGGCTGGGGGTCGGGCTCGAACGACTCCAGCAGCAGCTGAAGACGTCCCTGGGCGACGGCCTCGGCGCATTGGTAGTGCATCAGTCGGCTCGCGCCCACGCCCTGTTCCGCCGCCCAGGCCGCGGCGTCAGCCGTCGAGGCCGACAGACGCGACCGGACCGGGACCTCCACCAAGCCGCCGGCGGGCGCGCGCAAAAGCCAGGCCGCCGTCGGACCGCCGAAGTCGAAGGTGACGCAGGGCAGGGCGGAAAGATCGTCGGGGGTTCGCGGGACGCCGCGCGCGGCCAGGAACCCAGGGCTGGCGCAGATCACCTGACGCATCTGGCCGACCCGGGTGGCGATCAGGCCGCTGTCGGGCAGTCGCCCGATCCGCAAGGCCATGTCGACATGATCCTCGACGAGGTGAAGGTTCCTATCCGACAGCAGCAGGCGCACGTCGACCTCGGGGAACGCCTCCAGAAAAGCGGTCACGATCGGCAGCAGGTAGTGCCGGCCAAACACGACAGGGCCCGTCAGGGTGAGTTGGCCCCGGGGCGCGGTGTATTCGCCGGCCGCCGCCCGTTCGCTGGCCTCGACCGCCTCCAGGATCCGCCGGGCCGAGACCAGATAGGCCTCGCCGGCCGGAGACAGCGCCAGGCGGCGCGTGGTGCGGATCAGCAGTTGCGCGCCCAGATGCCGTTCAAGCTCGCCCAGCCTTCGACTGACCGTCGCCAGCGGCAGCCGCAGTCGTCGCGCGGCGGCGGTGAAGCTGCCTGCCTCGGCGATGGCGACGAACACCGACATGGCTTGGAGGCGGTCGATCATTATCTATCAGAGTGAGATAATTATTCTCGAAAGGCCAGGATTATCTTTCCGGCCAGCAGGGCGCACATGCTCGTTGTCGCCAAGGTCCGGCGACGTCAAACGAGAGAAAAATCCTCATGTCCCGCATCGCCGTTCCGGATCTGGCCAACGCGCCGGAAGCTTCGCGCCCCATCCTCGACGCCGTGAAGGCGCAGCTGGGCGTCGTCCCCAACCTGTTTCGCCTCGTGGCTCTCAGCCCCTACGCGCTGACTGGCTTCACCAGTTTCTCCGGAGCCCTGGCCAAGACGCTCGACGTCAAGACCCGCGAGCGGATCGCGCTGGCCGTCGCGCAGGTCAATGGCTGCGGCTACTGTCTGTCGGCCCACACCTACCTCGCTCTGAACCTGGCCAAGCTGACCCCCGACGAGGTGGCCAACGCGCGTCGCGGCGGATCGGTCGATACCAAGGCGAACGCCGCCGTGGTCTTCGCCGACAAGGTCGCGCGCGACCGGGGCCATGTGTCCGAAAGCGACCTGGACGCGGTCCGCGCCGCGGGCTTCAGCGACGCCCAGATCGTCGAGATCGTGGCGTTGGTCGCCGAGAATGTCTTCACCAACTTCCTCAACGAGGTGGCCGCCACCGAGATCGACTTCCCGGTGGTGGACGCCGCCCAACCCGACTGACGCCAAGTCGCCAACGGTGGAGGGACCCTTGGCGTCCCTCCACCGCGAGGCCCCGCCAATGGGAGCGCCGACATGTCGAAGTACAGCTTTCTCGATCTCGCCAGTTCGCCCAGCATCCGCGCGGCGCAGGCGGAGATGGGCAGCGACCGGATGTGGACGCCGGGCGCCGTCGATCGCATCTTCGAACGGTTCACCGCCGATGAGGCTGCGTTCATCGCCGAGCGCGACAGCTTTTACCTGGCCAGCGTGTCCGAGCGCGGGTGGCCCTATGTCCAGCACCGAGGCGGCCCGCCGGGTTTCCTGAAGGTCATCGACGACACCACGCTGGCCTTCGCCGACTATCGCGGCAATCGGCAGTACATCAGCGTCGGCAACACGGACGCCGACGATCGGGTCGCGCTGATCCTGGTCGACTACCCGCGCCGCGCTCGTCTGAAAATCTTGGCCCACGCCGAGCGATTGGCTCTCGATTTCGACCCCGCCCTGACCGGCCGCGTCACCGAGGGTCTGGGACGGGCCAAGCCCGAGCGGATCTTTCGACTGCGCCTGGCCGCCTTCGACTGGAACTGCCCGCAACACATCACGCCGCGCTTCACCGAGGCCGAGATCGAGCGGGCGTTAACGCCGCTGCGCGATCGCCTGGAGGCGCTGGAAGCCGAAAACCGGCGGCTGCGCGCGCGGCTCGCCCAGAACGAGGACTGACCATGGACCTTCAACGACCCCCGCTCCCGCCGTTCGACCTCGACAGCGCCCGCCGCAAGGTGCGTCTGGCCGAGGACGCCTGGAACAGCCGCGACCCGGCGCGCGTGGCGCTGGCCTATGCCCCGGACTCCCGATGGCGCAACCGCGACGAATTCCTGGTCGGCCGCCCGGCGATCGAGGCCTTCCTGACCCGTAAATGGGCCAGGGAGTTGGACTACCGCCTGATCAAGGATCTCTGGGCCTACCAGGACGATCGGATCGCGGTGCGCTTCGCCTACGAATGGCGCGACGAGTCGGGTCAATGGCGCCGGTCGCACGGCAATGAAAACTGGGCTTTCGACGCCAAAGGCCTGATGACGCGGCGTCTGGCCAGCATCAATGACCAACTGATCGACGCGGGGGATCGCAAGTTCCACTGGCCCGCCGGGCCGCGACCTGACGGGCATCCCGGCCTCGAGCATTTCGGGCTCTGAGCGGATCGGCGTCAGCCGCGCGGCGTGACCTTGATCACCGCCGTGTCGGGGGCGCCGTTGCCGCCTCGGCAGGCGGCGTATTTGAACTTCAGGTCCATGCAGACCCAGACCTCGGTCAGGTGGCCGTCCTTGACCCGGATGTTCAGGCCCTCGGGCTGGATCTTGCGGTTGCGCTCAAGGAAGGCCTTGCGGATCTCCGCGCCGGTCATGACGCCGTCCGCGCCGGGGTCGAGCTCGGGCACGTTCAGCTTTTCGCGGACCTTGCGCTCCTTCTTGAAATAGTCCTCCGGCGTGGCCCAGTTGCAGGTCCCGTGCGCCTGCCATTCGTGCTGCAGCAGCCGGGGCGAGGGCGTCATGCAGAGATTGGCCTTGATCGTCGATACGCTGATCGGCGCGCCCGGGCGGCAATAGCGCGGATGCACCTTGTCCGGTCCGTTCGGCCAAAGACCGTGCACCGTGAAACCGAAGCGGTTGTTCTGGCACTGGATGACCTTGTCCGACTCCGGAATCCCCGAGCGGCAGGCTTCCGGCGACCAGAACAGGGCCAGAAGATAGGCGGCGATCGGCACGTCCGGATGGACCTCGCTCGCGGGGGGCGGCTCCGCCTGCGGCGCGTTCACCGTCAGCGGCACCGCGCAGGACCGAATGTCGTTGGCCTTAGCCGTTCCGGCGGCGGTGGCGAGGACGGCGGCGAGGACGGCGGCGGCGGTCTTCATGGCAAGCTCCAGGTACGCGGAGCGGGATAGGAGGCGCCGCCGCCCCCGACGTCAAGCCATGCTTAACGCCTAACGCCCTCTGGACTCGGTCGCCATCCGCAGGGCGAGGCCGCCCAGCACCGTGGCCATCAGCCAGCGCTGAATCAGGGCGAAACCGGGACGGGCCGACAGAAACGCCGCGATGGTTCCGGCCGCGAAGCAGATGGTCCCGTTGACGGTCATGCTGACCAGGATCTGCGACAGGCCCAGCGCCAGCGACTGCGTCAGGACGTGGCTGTGCTCGGGGTGGATGAACTGCGGCAGCAGCGACAGATAAAGCATCGCGGCCTTGGGGTTCAGAAGATTGGTCAGGAAGCCCATGGCGATCAGCTTGCGGGGACTGTCCTTGGGCAGGTCGCGCACCTGGAAGGGCGCGGCGGCGCCCGGCTTGATCGCCTGCCAGGCCAGCCAGCCCAGATAGAGCGCTCCGCCAAATCTCAGGAGGTCGTAAGCGATCGGCGCGGCCATCAGGAGGGCGGTGATGCCCAGCGAGGCGCATACTAGGTAGACGACGAACCCCGCCGCCGTGCCGATCAGCGACACCAAGCCCGCCCAGCGGCCTTGCGAGATCGAGCGGCTGACGACGTACAACATGTTCGGCCCCGGCGTCAGGGCCATCCCCAGACAGATGAGGACGAAGGCGATCCAGGTCTTGGCTTCGGGCATGGGCGCGGCTCCGCGATCTAGAGATTTCGGGATGCGCCCAGGCGAACGGCTCCGTCCGATGACGTCCGCGCTTCACGAGGGTTGTTTCCCTCCGAACGCCAGTCGCGCGGACAGGAGCGCCTTAGCATCGGGACCGGGCCTTTGGGATAGCCGGCGCGGCCCCGTTGCTCAAGACCCGCGAACCCCCACGCTAAAGATGATTCTGAGAACGATTATCATTGCGACTGCGTTGCAAGATCGCTAAGAACGCCTCGCAATTTCAGGAAGGGCCGTTAGACGGCTCCGGGGATAAGGGTAATCATGCGTAATTCGAACGTCGCCGGCCGCGATTTTTCGGGCGTCGCCAGCCGTCAGGGACGCGCCCTCGGCGTCGCCGCCGTGGCGGGATTGGCCGGCCTTTGCCTCGCGCGGCCCGCCGCGGCCGCGCCAGCGCCCGGCGCCGATGCGCCGATGGCCGCCACGCCGACGGCCGCCTCCGACAGCACCGAGGTCGCCGGCGTGCGGATCGATGGCAAGCGCGTGGCCGACCCTTCGTCGAGCAAGTTCACCGCGCCGCTGGTCGACACGCCCAAGTCGGTGACGGTGATCCCGTCCAAGATCATCGAGCAGACCGCCGCCACGTCGCTGACCGATATCCTCCGCACTTCGCCGGGCATCACCTTCGGGGCCGGCGAAGGCGGACAGCCCCTGGCCGACCGCCCGTTCATCCGGGGCCAGGCCAGCGCCAACAACATCTTCGTCGACGGCGTCCGGGACACCGGCGGCCAGACCCGCGAGGTCTTTGATCTGGAGCAGGTCGAGGTCGTGAAGGGTCCCGATAGCGCTTACAGCGGCCGCGGCTCGGGCGGCGGCAGCATCAACCTGTCGTCCAAGACCCCGAAGGCCGAGACCTTCGCGCGCGGTTCGGTGGGCGTCGGCACGGATGAATATGTCCGCGCCACCGCCGACGTGAACTACGCGATCAACGACAGCGTCGCGGTGCGCCTGAACCTTCTGGGCACGGAGGGCAATACGCCGGGCCGCAAGAGGGTCGAGTTCAGCCGCTGGGGCGTCGCGCCGTCGCTGGCCGTGGGCCTGAACGGCGACACCCAGATGACGGTCAGCTACTACCACCTGGATACCGACCAGACGCCGGACTACGGCATTCCGCTGCTGACCAAGACCACGGAGCCGCGCACCGCCTCAGGGATCCTGGCCGTGGATCCGCGCAGCTTCTATGGCGTCGCCGACCGCGACTATCAGAAGACGCGGTCCGACATCGTCACCTTCGCGATCGACCACAAGATCGACGACGACCTCGCGGTGCGTCAGGTGGTCCGCTATTCGAAGTCGCTGAACGACTACATCGTCACCAATCCGGGCGACGGCGGCGTGGCCCAGCTGGTCAATGGCCAGTGGTGGATGAAGCGCGGCACGAAGACCCGCTGGAACCCGACCACCACCGTCGCGGCGGTGACCGACCTGCACGGCAAAAAGACCCTGGGCGGCCTGGAGCACAGCTTCGACCTGGGCCTGGAGCTGAGCCGGGAGGAAAACCGCAACGCCACCTATTCGACCTTCACGACCTCGGGCGCGGCCTGCCCGGCCGGCTTCACGATCGCGGCGAACACCCTGGCCAGTCTCGGCGCGGGCGACTGCACCCTGGTCTATCACCCGAACGACAAGGACAGCTGGACGGGCATCATCAACCGCGGCCCCGCCTCCCGGAACGTCGCCAAGACCGCGGCCGTCTATGGCTTCGACACCATCAAGTTCGGCGACCGGTGGCTGCTGAACCTGGGCCTTCGTCATGACCACTACGAGTCGGCCGGCGTCGATGTCGCCACCACCCAGGCCAATGGCGTCTTCACCTCGGTGACCTATACGCCGCGCCACGGATCGTGGGACTTCACCAACTACCAGGCCGGTCTCGTCTACAAGCCGACCGAGCACGCCAGTCTCTACGTCTCCTACGGCACGTCCTCGACGCCGCCCGGCATCTCCGGCGGCGACCAGAACGCCAACACCGCCACGGGCTCGGGCAATCTGGCCTCGACCCAGTTGGTTCCGGAGGACAGCAAGAGCGTCGAGGCCGGGGCCAAGGTCAATCTGTTCCACGACTCGCTGGCCCTGTCGGCGGCGGCCTTTAAGACCACGCGCAAGAACGCCCAGATCCAGGTCGACAACGGTGTCTACGCCCAGGTCGGCGAGGTCGAGGTCAAGGGTTTCGAGCTCGGCTTCTCGGGCAATGTCACCCCGAAGTGGCAGGTGTTCGGCGGCTATGCCTATATGGACAGCGAGCTGGTGCGCGGGGCGGTGACCGTGGCCGCCAATGGCGGCGTGGTGACCAATCTCAACACTGGCGATCCGCTGGCCAACACGCCCAAGCACAGCTTCTCCAGCTTCACGACGTACAAGATCACGCGTCGGTTCTCGTTGGGCGGCGGCGCCTACTACGTGTCGAAGAGCTTCGGCGGCAACCAGGGCGGCGCCGGCGGCGGGACCAACAAGGTCTATGCGCCGGCCTACTGGCGCTACGACGGCTTCGCGTCGTGGGCGATCAACGACCGGGTCGATCTGCAGCTGAACGTCCAGAATCTGACGGACAAGCGCTACATCATGCGCACGAACGGGGTGCACCACGCCGATCCGGCTCCGGGTCGTCAGGCGATCCTGACCGTCAACGTGAAGTACTGACCTCCCCTCTCCAGGTGCTTCACGACCCGACGCCCCGCCCGACCCAGGCGGGGCGTCACCCTTTTCCGGCCTTCGGCCGCCCGTCTGATCCGGATCAAGGCGGGATGCCGGGGGCGGGATAGGTCCGACACCCCGATCCAGGAGCGAACCGCGAATGATGCTGCAGATTCCCCAGGTGCTGACCAAGGCCGAGGTCGCCGAGTGCCGCGCCATCCTCGACGCCGGTCCGTGGGTCGATGGCAACCTGACCTCGGGCTTCCAGGCCGCGCGGGCCAAGGCGAACGAGCAGCTGCCGCAGGATAGCGAAGGCGCCCAGAGGGTTGGCGCGGTGATCCTGCGGGCGCTGGAGGCCAATCCGCTGTTCGTGTCGGCGGCCCTGCCCCAGATCATCCTGCCGCCGATGTTCAACCGTTATGGCGAGGGGATGGGCTTCAAGGACCATGTCGACAACGCCATCCGCCGGGATCCGCTCAGCGGTCGCCGTCTGCGCACGGATCTGTCGGCGACCCTGTTTCTGGCCGAACCCGAGGATTATGACGGGGGTGAGCTGGTGGTGAACGACCTTTACGGCGTGCATAGGGTCAAGCTGGAGGCCGGGGACATGATCCTCTATCCCAGCTCCAGCCTTCACCATGTGACGCCGGTCACCCGAGGCGCGCGCACGGCCAGCTTCTTCTGGATCCAGAGCCTGATCCGCGACGACGCCCGGCGCACGATGCTTTTGGAAATGGACGTCGCTATCCAGCGCCTCGCCCAGCGGGCGGAGCCCGACGACGAGGCGATCCTGTCGCTGACCAGCGTCTACCACAACCTGCTGCGCCAGTGGGCCGAGGTCTGAGCGACGACGAAATGTCATTTTCGCGGAACGTCGATATGCCGCGAGAACCATAAGTTTACGGTTGCGTCTCACGATCCGCGAAACTCAGGCGGGAGACGGAATGTCCCAGGCGTCGATCCACGAAGGAACAGAACGCGCGCCGTTCGGCGAAGCCGAGGCCGCGCGCTGGTTCTTCGACAACGCCAGCGACCTGTTCGCCGTCATCTCGGCCGAGGGGCGCTTCGAGGTGGTCAACGCGGGCTGGATGGCCCTGACCGGCTGGAGCCGCGAGGAACTGATCGGCCAGCCCTGCATCAAGTTCGTCCACCCCGACAGCCACGCCGAGCTGATCGACACCGGCCGGCGGATGCGCGAGACCGGCGCGGCGATCAATGAGCTGAAGGTTCGGCGCAAGGACGGCGGCTGGATCTGGCTGCAGGGCCGCTCGCGCCTGGGTCCCAACGGCGAAATGGTCGGGGTGCTGCACGACATCAGCGCCGAGGTCGAGAGCCGGGCCGAGCTGGAAGTCGCGCGACGCACTCGCGTCCTGTTGGCCGAGGAAGCCGGCATCGGCGTCTGGAACTATGAACCGGACGGCGATCGCATCGACTGGTCGCCCGACGCGCTGGCCGCCGCCGGCCTGTCGCCCGCCGACGTCGCCACCGCCGATCTCTTCTTGAGCCGCCTTCCCGAAGACCGGCGCGAAGAGGTTCGGCTGGCTTTTCAGCGCGCGATCCACACGGGCGAGGGCCGGGTGCTGGAATATCGGCTGCGCGATAACAGCGGCCGTTGGTTCACGTTCCGCAGCACCTTCCGCGCCGAACCGCGCCCGGGCGGCCTGTATGCGTTGCGAGGGGTTTCGCAGAACATCACCGACGTGGCCCGCAGCCGCGACAAGGCGCTCTGGAGCGAGCGACGCGCGCGTCGCCTGGTCGAGGACGCGCCGTTCGCCGTCGCGGTCTACGATGTCGATCTGCGCCTGCGGCTGGTCAGCCCCCGGTTCCTCGACATCTTTCGAGCGACCGAAGAAGGCGTCATCGGCAAGTCGCTCACGGAATTGACGCACGGCGAGCGCCGGCGCTTCGTCGAGGGCGTCGGCCGGGCGCTGGCCGGCGAGATCGTCACGCGACGCGAGGACCGGCTGACGGACGCCGAGGGCCAGGAGCGGACCTATCGCTGGGAGGCGCGCCCCTGGCGCGACATGACCGGCGAGGTGGTCGGCGTGATCACCTACATGGATGACATCACCGCTCTGGCGGCGGCGCGGCGCGAGGCGAGGGCCAACGCCCGCCGTCTGAAGGTCGCCCTGGGCGCGGCCCGGGCCGGGGTCTACGAGATCGATCATGAACGGAGCAGCTTCTGGGGCTCGCCTGAATTCCATCGCATGATGGGTCGCCAGATCGACTACGAGGACGTGCGGGCGGCGGCCTGGCCGATGATCCATCCCGATGATCGCGAACAGTTCTACGCCGCGTCGGCCGACAAGCGCGGGACCGGCGACTGGAACGCCCACGAATATGACGTGCGCCTGCTGTCGCCCTCCGGCGAGGTCCGCTGGGCGCGGGTGTTCCACGAGGTGCGGCGCGACGCGGCGGGCCAGGCTCGCAAGGCGTTCGGCCTGGTGCTGGATATCGACGAGAAGAAGAGGGCGGAGCTGGCTCTGGTCGCGGCCAAGCGCGTGGCCCAGGCGGCCAGCGAGGCCAAGGCCCAGTTCCTGGCCAATATGAGTCACGAGATCCGCACGCCGATGAACGGGGTGCTGGGGGTCCTGCACGTGCTCAAGCGCGAGCTGCCGGCGGGTGACAGCGCCGACCTGCTGGCCGAGGCCCTCGCGGCCGGCCAGATGCTGTCGACCCTGCTGGACGACGTTATCGACATCTCGCGCATCGAGGCCGGACGGCTGGACTTGAACCGCGAGCCGGTCGATCCGCGCGAATTGGTCCGGAGCGTGGCCCGGCTGCTGGCCGGCCAGGCCGCGCAGAAGGGGCTTCGGCTGGAGCTGGATCTGGCCGACGATCTGGGCTGGGTCGAGACCGACCCTACCCGCGTGCGCCAGGCCCTGTTCAACCTGATCGGCAACGCCGTGAAATTCACCCCGCGCGGCTCGGTGACGGTGCGGCTCCGCAAGGAGGAGGACGACGAGGGGGCGCGCCTGGTGTTCGACGTGATCGACACCGGCATCGGCGTGCCCCTGGACGCCCAAGCGCGGCTGTTCGAGCGGTTCCAGCAGGCCGACGCCAGCACCACCCGCCGGTTCGGCGGCTCGGGCCTGGGCCTGGCCATTACCCGCAAGCTGGCCGAGATGCTGGGCGGCGCGGTGTCGTTCCGTTCCACGCCGGGCGAGGGTTCGACCTTCACCCTGACCATCGCCGCCTCGCCGGCGGCCACGCCAAGGCCGGTCGAGCGCGAGTCCGACGATCTGCTGACCGGCCTGAAGGTGCTGGTGGTCGAGGACAATCCGACCAACCAGCTGGTCGCCCGTCGAATTCTGGAGCAGCTGGGCGCGGCGGTCAGCGTCGCCGACGACGGCGCGTCGGGCGTGGCGGCGGCGCGGGAGGGGGTCTTCGATCTCATCCTGATGGACGTGCAGATGCCCGGCATGGACGGTCTTGAGGCGGCCCGCCGCATCCGCGCCCTGCCGGGGCCGGCCGCGCGCGCGCCGATCATCGCCTTGACCGCCAATGTGATGGCGCACCAGCGCGCGGCCTATCGCGCCGCGGGCATGGACGGGGTCGCCGCGAAGCCCATCGCCCCCGCCGCCCTGGTCGCCGAGATCGTTCGTCTGTCCCAGGCCGGGGCGGATCGCCGGGAGGCGGTGGCCTAGCGGCCTTGATCCCCTTTCCCCTAGAGCCTGAACCACGCTAAGCAGGGTCGAAAGAGGGGGAAACCATATGGCGGTTGGAAGTCAGGAAGGCGCTTCGATGCGCACGGTGGTCGCGGCGTCGTCCGCCGGCACGGCGTTCGAGTGGTACGACTTCTTCATCTTCGGCAGCCTGACCCAGGTCATCTCCAAGACCTTCTTCGCGGGACTGAACGACACCGCTGGCTATATCGCCGCCCTGGCCCTGTTCGGCGTCGGCTTCGCGTTCCGGCCGCTGGGCGCCCTGGTGTTCGGCAAGATCGGCGACCAGGCCGGCCGCAAGGGCGCCTTCCTGGCCACGGTGCTGCTGATGGGCGGGGCGACGTTCGCCATCGCGTTTCTGCCCACCTACAAGCAGGTCGGGATCCTGTCGCCGATCCTGCTGATCCTGATGCGCTGCGTGCAGGGCTTCGCCCTGGGCGGCGAGTACGGCGGCGCGGCGATCTACGTCGCCGAGCACTCGCCGGCCGGCAAGCGGGGCTGGTCGACCTCGTGGGTGCAGACCTCGGCCGCCTTCGGCCTGTTCGGCGCCTTGCTCGTGATCATGGCCACCCGCGCCACCGTCGGAAACAGCGCCTTCGACGCCTGGGGCTGGCGCATCCCGTTCGGCGTCTCGATCGGCCTGCTGGGCGTCTCGGTGTGGATGCGCATGAAGCTGAGCGAAAGCCCGGCCTTCGCCGCCATGAAGGCCGAGGGCGAGGCCTCCAAGGCGCCCTACGCCGAGGCGTTCGGCCAATGGAAGAACCTCAAGCTCGTCCTGTTGGCCTTTTTCTCGATGATGTCGGCCCAGGGCGCGGTCTGGTACACCAGCTTCTTCTACATCCAGACTTTCATGGAGAAATTCCTGAAGGTCGATCCGGTCGACATCAACGGTCTGATGATGACCGCCACGGCGATCAGCGCGGTGTTCTACGTCGTGTTCGGCTGGCTGTCGGACAGGATCGGCCGCAAGGCGGTGATGCTAGGGGGCATGACCCTGGCGCTGCTGTTCTACTTCCCGGGCTTCCATCTGCTGGAGAAGGCCGCCAATCCGGCGCTCGCCGAGGCGACCGCCAAGGCGCCGGTGGTGGTGGTCGCCGACCCGGCCGATTGTTCGCTGCAGTTCGACCCCGTCGGCAAGACCGCCTTCGTCACCTCCTGCGACATCGTCAAGAGCGCCCTGGCCAATGCCGGCGTCTCCTACGTCAACCAGGCCGCGCCGGCCGGAACCGTGGCGACGATGAAGGTTGGCGGCGTCGCGGTGACCTCCGAAAGCGCGGCGGGCCTGCCGAAGGCCCGGTCGAAGGCCGTCAAGGCCGGCGTCGAGGCCCGGATCAAGGGCGCCCTGACCAAGGCCGGCTATCCGACCAAGGCTGATCCGGCCCGCATGAACAAGCCGCTGATGCTGGGCGTGCTGTTCGTGTTCGTCATCGCCGCGACCGCCTTGTTCGGACCGCTGGCGGCCTGTCTGGTCGAGCTCTTCCCGACGCGGGTGCGCTACACGGCCCTGTCGCTGCCCTACCATATCGGCACCGGCTGGGTCGGCGGCTTCCTGCCGTTCTTCGCCTTCGCCATCGTGACGGCGGTCGGCGACATCTATGCCGGCCTGTGGTTCCCGGTGGTCTTCACCCTGATCAGCGTCCTGACCACCGCGTTCCTGCTGCCCGAGACCCGGGGACGGTCGCTGACCTGAGACGGGCGCGGCGTCGATCGCTCAGGCGCTGGGCGCCGCCAGCAGCACCTCTATGGCGACTCCGGCCTGGGTCAGCGCGTGGATCTGGGCCGGATCGACGGCCTGGGTGATCAGCCGGACGATCTGACGACCCTCGGCGGCCAGCTGGATCAAATGGTCGGCGGTCGCCGTCGCGGGGTCCATCCGCTCGGCGTCGCGGCGGGCCATCTTGATCACCTCGGGATCGGCGTCGGCGTCCATTACCAGGACGTCGGCGGCGCCCAGCGCGCGCACGGCGCGCAGGGTCAAGAGGTCCGCAGGGCCCTTGCCCGCCACGAACCGCACCATCCCCTTCCGCCCCGCGCCGCGCGCCAGGGCTTCGCGAAACAGCTGACCGGCCTTTTCCATGTCGCCCTCGCGCGCGGCCTGGGCGGCCTCGCCCAACACCGCGTCGCGCAGAAAGGCCCGCCGCTCATGCAGCGTCGGCAGGGCCTTGCGCACCTCCCCCTGGAAGCGGGCCAGCAGCGCCGCGACCCGGCCCATGCCCTCGGGCACCTGGGCCTCGATATCGTTGCGCAACATCGTGGCGAGCACCGGCGCGGCCCCTCCGGTGCCGACGGCGGCCACCACCTCGCCCCGATCGATGACGGCGGGGGTGTTGAAGTCGCAGAGGTCGGGCCGGTCGACGACATTGACCAGAACCCGCGCCGCCCGCGCCGCGCCGGCGGCGGCCTGGACGAACACCTCGTCCTGACTGGCGATGAAGGCCAGGGTCGCGCCGGTGTAGGAACCGGGCAGATAGGCCTCATGGCCCTCGAGCCGAACGACCGTGGCCGGCGACCCGTCGAACAGACGCGCCTTGGCGTCGGCCGCGTCGCCGACGCCGGCGATCACCACCTTGCGGCCGGCCAGGGGGAAATAGGCGGGAAAGGAATCCAACGCGCGAACCTCGAAAGACCTATTGCGAGCGGCAGTCGTCATAAGGGCCGCCGGGGAAACCGTGAAGCATGGCGTCGGGACCCTTGCTCCAGATTTCGGCCGCGCCGTCGGCGTAGCGCGCGCCAGAGCCCGAGCGGGCCAGCTTCAGGACCTTGGTCGCGCCGCCGGCTGTCACCACCACCTGCTTGCCGCGTAGAGCGTAGGCGGCCGTAAAGGTCTTGCCGGCCTTGCAGCGGTAGAAGATCGGCGTGTCGGTGGCGTCCATCGGGACCACGGCGGCGCAGCCCGCCAGCGTGAGGGTCAGGACGGATAGGGGCAGCAGGACGCGGCGCAAGATCAGACCTCCGTTGGGCGCGGGCGCGAGCATAGCGGGTTTCGAGGACGGCGCCCGCCCGCCTTCGCGGACGCGAAGCGATTTTGATCCTTCGCGCGTTCCCTAGAGCCTCGCGCGTCAAAACTTAATCGTTTTGACGCGATAACGAGGCCCTAAATCAATTACTTAGAGCGTGACGCCGAAACCGGTTCTCACTTTCGGCGTCACGCTCTAGAAGCGGCGCTGTTCGAATTTCTCTGGCCAAGACCAGATTGAACAGTGTTAGGTTTGGTGGGGAGAAAGCCTGGGAGGCGACAACGCGATGGCCCTGACTCTGGATATCAATGGCGAATCCGTCAGCGTCCAGGCGACGTCGGACACGCCCTTGCTTTGGGTTCTGCGGGACGAACTGGGCCTGACGGGCACGAAGTTCGGCTGCGGCATGGCCCAGTGCGGCGCTTGCACGGTTCATCTGGACGGCCAACCGATCCGCTCTTGCGTGACCCCGATCGAGGCGGTCGGAAGCGCCAAGATCACCACGATCGAGGGCCTCGGCGGCCAGCATCCGGTGCAGCAGGCCTGGGTGCGCCACGATGTTCCCCAATGCGGCTACTGCCAGTCGGGCCAGATCATGTCGGCCGTGGCTCTGCTGGAGCGGAACAAGCACCCGTCCGACGAGGACATCGACAACGCCATGACCGGCAACATCTGCCGTTGCGGCGCCTATCAGCGGATCCGGGCGGCGATCCACGACGCGGCCGAGACCGGTCCGCCGATGGGCGAGCCGCACGCCGATATCGACGAGGCCATCGTCGCCGCCTCGGGCGCGACCCATCGGGGGGCTGGCCGATGAACGCGCCCTTCAAGCCCGCGCCGACCCGCCGTGACGTGGTGGTCGCCTCGACACTGGTCGGCGGCGCGTTGCTGGTCGGCTGTTCGCCCGCCGACCTCATGAGCGCCGGCTCCAAGGTCGAGGTCGGCGCGTTCGGGCCATTCATCAAGATCGCCCCCGACGGCGTCGTCACCGTCGTGTCCAAGCATATCGAGTTCGGCCAGGGCAATCACGCGGGCCTGTCGGCCATCGTCGCCGAGGAGCTGGACGCCGACTGGAGCAAGGTCAAGGTCGAGCAGGCACCCGCCAACGCCAAGCTCTACGCCAATGGCGCCCTGGGCGCGCAGCTGACCGGCGGTTCGTCGGCGATCTCCAACTCTTGGGACCAACTGCGCAAGGCCGGGGCCGGCGCGCGCGCCATGTTCGTCCAGGCCGCCGCCAACAAGTGGAATGTCGCGGTCGGCGAGATCACCGTCAAGGACAGCGTCCTGACCCACACGTCGGGCAAGACCGCGACGTTCGGCGACCTGGTGGCCGACGCCGCCAAGGTCAATCCGCCGACAGACATCAAGCTGAAGGACCCCAAGACCTTCACCCTGATCGGCACCGACCGCGTGCGTCGCAAGGACGCCCAGGCCAAGAGCGACGGCACGGCCCGCTACACCCAGGACGTCCGCCTGCCCGACATGCTGACGGCGGTGGTCGCCCATCCGCCGCTGTTCGGGGCCAAGCTAAAGAGCTTCGACGCCGCCGACGCCAAGAAGGTGGCCGGCGTGGTCGACGTCTTCGAGATCCCGACCGGCGTGGCCGTGGTCGCCCAGAGCACCTACGCCGCCCGCATGGGTCGCGAGGCGCTGAAGGTCGAGTGGGACGACGGCAAGGCCGAAAAGCGCGGTTCGGCCAAGATCGCCGAGGACTTCCGCGCGGTGCTGACGGGCAAGGACTCGTCGGCCAAGTGGGAGCCGTTCGACCAGCGCGGCGACCTCTCGAAGCTGGACGCCGCCAAGGGCGAGCAAGTGTTCGAGACGACTTACGAGTTCCCGTATCTGGCCCACGCCACCATGGAGCCGATGAACTGCGTCGCCTCCGTCGACGGCTCCGACGTGAAGATGGTCTTCGGCTCGCAGGGCCAGACCCTGGATCAGCTGAACGCGGCCAAGATCGTCGGCTGCCTGCCGGGGTCGGTCCAGATCGAGACCCTGTTCGCCGGCGGCTCTTTCGGTCGCCGCGCCAACTTCCAGTCCGACTACGCCGCCGAGTGCGTCCATATCGCCAAGAAGGTCGGCAAGGGCCGCCCGGTGAAGCTGGTCTGGACGCGCGAGGACGACATGCGGGCCGGCTACTTCCGCCCGCTGACCCTGCACGCGGTCAAGGTGGTGCTGGACAAGGACGGCTATCCCGCCGCTTGGCGCCACCGCATCGTCACCCAGTCGATCATGAAAGGCTCGCCGATGCCGGCGGGCAAGGGGCCCGACGGCACGGCGATCGAGGGGACGCAGGGCTCGCCCTATCTGAAGGCCACGCCGGTGGTCGACGCCCAGGTCGCTCTCCCGGACGCCGGCGTGCCGGTGCTGTGGTGGCGCTCTGTCGGCGCGACCCACACCGCCTTCGTGATGGAGCACACGATCGACCAACTGGCCGCCAAGGCGGGCAAGGATCCGATCGACTATCGCCGGGCGCTCTATACGAAGGCCGGCGCGGATCGACATCTGGCGGTGTTGAACCTGGCCGTCGAGAAGGCTGGCCCGGCGGCGACGGCGGGCTGGTCGCGCGGCGTGGCCGTGCACGAAAGCTTCGGCTCGGTCGTGGCTCAGGTGGCCGAGGTGAAGTTGGTCGACGGCGCCCCGCGCGTCGGCCGGGTCGTGACGGCCATCGACTGCGGCGTCGCCGTCTCGCCGGACCAGATCGCGGCGCAGATGGAAGGCGGAACCTGTTACGGACTCTCGGCGGCGCTTTACGGCGAGGTCACCCTGACGGACGGCAAGGTCGACCAGAGCAATTTCGATCGCTACCGCGTGCTGCGCATCAATGAGGCGCCGACCGTCGAGACCAACATCGCGCCGTCCGGCAATCCGCCCAGCGGGGTGGGCGAGCCAGGCACGCCGGTGATCGGTCCGGCCGTGGCCAATGCCCTGCTGGCCCTGAACAAGACCGCCACCACGCGCCTGCCGCTCGTGCGATCCAACGTCTGATCGCAAAGAGGCTTCGCTTCTCGCTGGACGATTGGCCATTCCCCGATCATCTTGGGGCATGGTCAAGCGTGACAGTACCGATTTCGAGAGGTCGACGCCCCTTGAATGGAGGCGTCCTGATCGGATTCCGGCGCGATCGCGATTCGGATCGACCCCGCGCGGCGGGCCCGGCGCTGTCTTCCGTTTGGAGATCGGCCGATGAGGACCTTGCTGGGGGCGGATCTCGACGCGCTGGCCGACGCCGAGGACTTGGCCGAATTCCGGCGATGCTACGCGGCGCTAGACCCCGCCCGTCGGCGGGTCTTGATGATGCTGATCCCGCGGCTACTCGCCTTGCAGGAGCGGGGCGATATGGCGGCGGCGCTGGCGTTGGTCACCGAGATCCGGCGCATCGTCGCCACGCGGGAGCGGCCTTCGCATTAGAGCGCGTCAGGTTTAAGCGGACAGTCTCTAGACGGCGGCGTCCGTGACGCGCGCCAGGTCCTCGGGGCGATCCACGTCGAGATGGATCCCCGGATCGTCCACCGCGACGGTCTTGAGGCCTATGCTTCCATCCCGCAGCAGCGTCCGGGCGCCTTCGTCCCCCGACATGCCGCGAAGCGCGGGAAACCAGGCGGCGCCGAACAATACCGGGTGGCCGCGCCGACCTAGGCGCGTGGGCGCGACGACGTCGTCCGGAACAGTGAAGGCTCGAGCGAGGCGCGTTGGCGTGGCTGGGTCGATCGCCGGCATGTCGCCCAGCAGGACGAAGACGCCGGTCGCGTCGCGGGACAGGGCGAGGGCGGCCGTCCGCAGCGACGCGCCCATGCCTTCCGATGGGTCCGCGATCTCGACCACCGCCAGACGGTCCGTCGCTCCAGAGCGGGCGGCGACGTCCTCGACCGCCTGGCGCAAGGCCGGATCGGGTCCGATCGCCACCAGGACGCGCCGGACGGGCGCGTGAAAGGCGATGCGCAGCGCCCCGGCCACCAGCGGCCCGTCCCCCAGCGGAGCTAGCAGCTTGCCGCCGCCGAAACGGACGCCCTGGCCCGCCGCCAGCACGATGGCCTCCAGCGATGTCGTATCCCTTTGCTTCACGGGCTCCAGCGCCTATCTTGCCAACGCACATGACGCCCTATGACGACAGCGCCGCGCAAGCGGTCTCGACGACGGCGCCCCGCCTGTCCAGGCCCGTTCTGGTCGACGGCTTTGGGCGGGCCGTGACCTATCTGCGGGTTTCGGTCACCGATCGTTGCGACCTTCGCTGCCGCTACTGCATGGCCGAGCGGATGACCTTCCTGCCCAAGGCGGAGGTTCTGACGCTTGAGGAGCTGGATCGTCTGGCCTCCACCTTCATCTCTCTGGGCGTGCGCAAGCTGCGGCTGACCGGCGGCGAGCCGCTGGTGCGCCGAGGCTTCATGGACCTGTTCGCCGGCCTATCGCGCCATCTGCGCTCCGGCGCGCTGGACGAGTTGACCCTGACCACCAACGGCACGCGGCTGGAGACTCACGCCCACGATTTGGCGCGATATGGCGCGCGCCGGATCAATGTCTCGCTGGACACGCTGAAGCCCGACCTGTTCCGCGAGCTGACGCGAGGCGGCGATCTGGCCCGCGTCGTGGCCGGGATCGACGCGGCCCTGGCCGCCGGCGTCGCCGTCAAGATCAACACCGTGGCCTTGAAGGCCGACAACGCCGCTGAGTTGCCGGCGCTGATCCAATGGGCCCACGTCCGCGGCTGCGACCTGACCCTGATCGAGACCATGCCGCTGGGCGAGGTCGACGAGGATCGCACGGACCAGTTCCTGTCGCTGAAGGACGTCCGTCGCGAGCTCTCGTCATTTTGGACTCTGGAAGATATCCAGCACGCAACCGGCGGGCCGGCCCGCTATGTTCGGGTCGCCGAGACGGGGGGGCGGCTGGGGCTCATCACGCCGCTCAGCCATAATTTCTGCGACACGTGCAATCGGGTGCGTTTGACCTGCACGGGCACGCTGCACACCTGCCTGGGCCGCGAGGACGCCAGCGACCTGCGGGCGGTGCTGCGCGGCGGCGCCAGCGACGCGGAGCTGCGGGCGGCGATCTTCGCGGCGATTGGAGCCAAGCCCCAGGGCCACGATTTCCAGATCGCCGCGCCGCGCCCGGCCGTGGCGCGCCACATGTCGACAACGGGGGGCTGAGCGATGGCGCGCGTGCTTCTGTTTGGACGTCTGGCCGATCAGGCCGGCTGGCGCGATCGCCGGATCGAGGCCGAAGATCTCGCCGGTCTCCGCGCCGCCCTGGCCGCCGCCGATCCAGAGCTGGGCGAGGCGCTGGCCGGGCCCGGGGTCCAGGTCGCCGTCGACAAGGTTCTGGTCAGGGGCGAGGCCGTGCTGACGGCGGGCGCGGAGGTCGCTTTCCTGCCCCCGATGAGCGGCGGATGAGCGTCAGCCTGACCGATCGGCCGTTCGAGCTTGGCGCTCTGGTGACGGCTTTCTGCGCCGGGCGCGAGGAGACCGGCGCGGTCGCGACCTTCGTGGGTCTGGCGCGCGCCGAGAAGGGGCGGGCGACGGTTCTGGAGCTGGAGGCCTATCCTGGCTTCACCGAAGCCGCGATCGGCGAGATCGTCGACGCCGCCATGCGCCGGTTCGGCCTCCAGGATGTCGTCATCGTCCATCGGGTTGGCCGCATCGCCCCGGGCGAGGCCATCGTCTTCGTCGCCACGGCCGCCGGTCATCGCCGCGAGGCTTTCGAGGCCTGCGACTTTCTGATGGACTATCTGAAGAGCCGCGCGCCCTTCTGGAAGAAGGAGCACGGCCCTGGCGGCGCCCGCTGGATCGAGCCGACGGACCGCGATAGGACCGACGCCACACGCTGGGATCAGGAGTAGCCAATGTCGGACACGATTCTGAAGCCAGGCGGCGGGATCAAGCCCGAACTGCCGTTCAAGCCGGTGCGCGTGGCGATCTTGACCGTCTCCGACACCCGGGACGAGGCGACCGACACCTCCGGGCAGATTCTGATCGAGCGTGTCCAGGCCGCCGGTCACGCGTTCGCCGGTCGGGCGGTGGTGCGCGACGATATCGACAAGGTCCGGGCCCAGGTCCGCGCTTGGATCGCGAGCGGAGACGTCGACGCCATCGTCACCACCGGCGGCACCGGCCTGACCGGCCGCGACATCACGGTCGAGGCGCTGGAGCCGCTGTTCGACAAGAGGATCGACGGCTTTTCGGTGGTGTTCCACCTGGTGTCCTACGCCTCGGTGGGGCTCTCGACCCTGCAATCGCGGGCGACGGCCGGGCTGATCGACGGCGTTCTGGTCTTCTGTCTGCCGGGCAGCAACGGCGCGGTGAAGGACGGCTGGGACAAGGTGATCGCCGCTCAACTCGACAGCCGTCACAAGCCCTGCAACATGGTCGAGCTGATGCCGAGGTTCCTGGAGTCGTGAGCAAGCTCACCCATATCGATGATCAGGGCCGGGCCCGGATGGTCGATGTCTCGGACAAGCCGGCGACCGCCCGCGAGGCCGTCGCGACGGGCTTCGTGCGGATGAGTCCCGAGACCCTGGACCTGGCGGTGTCCGGTCAAGGTCGCAAGGGCGATGTCCGCGCCGTGGCCGAGCTGGCCGGCGTCATGGCGGCCAAGCAAACGTCCAACCTCATTCCGCTATGCCATCCTCTGGCGCTGTCCAAGGTCGCGGTCGAGGTCGCGCCGGCCGACGGGGGGTTCGCCGTCACCGCCCGCGTCAAGACCACGGGCCCGACCGGCGTCGAGATGGAGGCGCTGACGGCCGTCTCGGTCGCCTGCCTGACGATCTACGACATGCTGAAAGCCGCCGAGAAGGGCATGGTCATCGAGGCGGTGCGCTTGCGCGAGAAGACTGGCGGCAAGTCGGGCGACTGGACGGCGGACTGACCGTCCAGCCTCCCTGAAGAAGGCTGACTTCAAGCCGCCTGACGGCGCGCCGCCTCGCTGATCCGAAGTTCGGCCATCCGCTCGGCGAGGCGCGTGGCTTCGCGCGCGAGGGCGTGACTGGCGGCCGTGGTCTGTTCCACCATCGCGGCGTTCTGCTGGGTCACCTGGTCCATCTGGTTCACGGCGGTGTTGACCTCGGCCAGGCCGCGAGCCTGCTCCTGGGCCGACGCGGCCATGTCGCGGACCAGGTCGTCGATCTGCTCGACCTCGGCGGCGATGAGGCGTAGGGCCTCGCCGGCCTTGCCGACATGGTCGACCCCGAGGCCGACCTCGCTGGCGCTGGCGGCGATCAGGGTCTTGATCTCCTTGGCGGCCTCGGCCGAGCGCTGAGCCAGGGCCCGCACCTCTTGGGCCACGACCGCGAACCCGCGGCCGGCCTCGCCCGCCCGCGCGGCCTCGACGCCGGCGTTCAGGGCCAGCAGGTTGGTCTGGAAGGCGATTTCGTCGATCACCCCGATGATCTGGCCGATCTGGTTGGAGGACTTTTCGATCGCGCCCATGGCTCCGACGGCCTGGTCGACGATGGTCCCGCTGGCCCCGGCGGCGTCGCGGGCGCGCTCGACCACCTGCCGAGCCCGGCCGGCGCCCTCGGCGGTTCTGCGCACGGTGGAGGTGATCTCGTCGAGGGCGGCGGCCGTCTGTTCCAGGCTGGCCGCTTGCTGTTCGGTCCTGCGCGACAGGTCGTCGGCGGCGTCGGTGATCTCGCGGCTGCCGCCGTGGATCATGCTGGTGGCTTCCAGCGACGCGGCGATGACGGCCGACAGCTTCTCGGCGGCGGCGTTGAAGTCGACGCGCAGGCGCTCGTAGCCGTCGGGGTACGGTCGATCGATCCGGTGCGAAAGATCGCCTTCCGACAGTCGTCGCAACGCTTGCGCCAGATTGTCCACGACGGCGGTCTGGGCGGCTTCGGCCTCGTCGCGGCGACGTTCGGCCTCGCGGCGCTCGCGCTCCAGGGCGTCGCGCACGTCGGCGGCTTCCAGCTCCTTCTGGCGGGCCTCGACGGCGTCGCGGAAGGCGTGCAAAGCTTCGGTCATCTGCCCAAGCTCATCACCGCCGGTCTTCTTGGGCAGGGCGGCGTTCAGGTCGCCGGCGGCCAGGCGGCGCAGGGCGCTCGTCACCGACAACAGCGGCGCGACCAGGCCCTTGCGCGCGGCGACCATCAACACGGCGGCGAAGGCGGCGGCGGCCAGCAGCAGGGCGCCCATCACGACCTGGCCCGTCAGGCTCATCGCGCGAGCGGCCTGGCCGTCGTGGCTGGCGGCGGCCTCGATCTTGGTCGAAGCCTGATCCATCTTGTCCTCGAGCGCCGAGAACTGCTTGGCGAAGCCCGGCAATTTCGCGCGCGCGCCGGCGGCATCGACGTCGGCGCGTCCGACGATGTCCCCGGCCGCGGCGATATAGGCTCCCAGCGGCGCCTCGACCTCCGCCAGGGCCGCCTTGACCGAAGGGTCTTGAGCCATGCCCTTGCTGGCGGCGATCGCGTCCTTGAAGGTCTTGGTGTGCTCGGCGAGGTCGGCGCGGACGGTCTTGATGTCGACGTTCAGGTTCGGATCCGACGACATGATCGCGCCCATGACATCCGCGCGCAGGGCGTCGTGCATCATGTCGGCTTGCATGTGCTGGCGCAGGATCTTGGCCGAGGTCGCCGAGCGCGATAGGGCGTCGTCCAGGCTGAGCGCCACCCAAAGGCCGGTTCCGGCCGTCGCGGCGCACAGAAGGGCCGCGCCCGCGGCGGCGCCCATCACCTTCTGACCCAGGGATGCCATGTCGAATTCTCCCGCGACGCCGAAATCAGGCGGAAGAATGCCGGCCAACATGTCTAACGGTTCCTAACCGGGACGGCTCGGAATGGGCGACAAAACGTCGCGATGCACCGCTTGGTGGCATTTCGGGTGGCGCGGGGGCGAGGTGAATCGCGCCAAGACCCTGGCCCGCCGCGAGAATAAAGCCCTTTAAATCAAGAGCTTATGGAATTTTTAGCCCGATGACCTTTTCGGGCGCGGGAAATAGTCTAGCGGGGAATCTCGCTGGTTTTCACCAGCGCCACCTGCCGGTAGACGGCGGCGATTTCGAAATAGCGGCCGAAGGCGGCGTGGAACTGATCGACGGCCTGCTTGACGCCCGGCCCGCCGATCTCGCTGATGTCGTGCCAATAGTCGTCCAGCACCATCATGCCGCCGACGCTGAGCAGGCTGGCGCAGAAGCACAGATCAATCAGCACCGCCAAGGCCGTGTGGCTGCCGTCGACATAGATCAGGTCGAACCGCTCGCCGCGCTCCAGCATCTGGGGCAGCACATAGGTCGAGAAGCCCTTGTGCGTCGAAAGGCTTCTAAAGCCGCATCGCGCCATGTTGCGGTGAAAGCGCGGCTCCACGGCGTGGTATTTCTCTTCCGGGTTCAGGGCCTCGTCGAACCACGGATCGATGACCGTGACGGCCAGGCGCTCTGGCAGCAGCCAGTCCATGAAGGCGAGGTTGCGGCCCTCATAGGCGCCGATCTCCATGTAGCGGATCGTCTCGCCGTCCGGCCGCTTGGCCGCGAAGTCGCGCAGCAGCGGGGCCACGAACGGGATGTTATTGCTGGCCCAGGTCGAGGTGAACTCGAAGCCGGCCCGTTCGGCGTGGGCGTTGAAGGCGTCGACAACGCCCGGATCGCGCTGGCCGCCCAGCAGGGTCCTGGCCAGGTTCGGAGCGAGGCGCGGATTGATCTTGGTCAGCGAGCGCAGCTTGGCGAGGCCGGCGCGGTGGGTCACCGTCTCGGCGTCGAAATGCATGTCGGTCCCGTCGGCCACGGCGCGTTCCTCCATCGGTCGCGAGGGAGGCTAGGGCAAAGGTCTTAAGGAACGGCGATCACGCGACGACGATCAGTCCGTCGCGGACCTCGACCGGCCACGGGAAAAGCCTGTCGCCGGGACAGGGACCGGCGACGCAGGCCCCATCCTCGATCCTGAACAGGGCCGCGTGGCCGGCGCACAGGATCAGATCGTTCTCGCGCGTCAGATAGCGGCCGGCGAAACCGGCGAGCGGCCAGCCAGCGTGCGGGCAGCTGTCGAGATAGCCGACCACCCGCTCGCCGCTGCGGACGACGAAACCGGCGAACAGGGCGTCGCCTTCGCGCCAGCGGAAGCCCTTCGAGCCGGGCGAGGGAATCTCGTCCAGCGCGCAAAGCGCCGTGCCCGGCGCGGGGCGGGCGGGATTGTCGGGATCGACGCGCAAGGCGGCTTAAAGCGAGCCGATCGCCAGGCGCCAGGGCCGGACCTCGACGTTCTCGAACACGCCGGCTCCGGTGAAGGGATCGTTGTCGGCCTGGGCTTGGGCGGCGGCCAGATCCTCGGCCTCGACGATCAGCAGCGAGCCGATCGGATTGCCGTCATCGCCCAGCAGGGCGCCGGCCAGCTTCAGGCCCTTGGACTGGTTTAGATAGTCCAGATGAACGGGGCGCGTCGCCAGGCGGGTTTCCAGCGCGCCGGGCTTGTCCTTGCAGAGGATGGCGAAGAGGGCCATGCGGTGATCCTTGTCTCGGGCTTCGGGTTTCAGGCTTCGGGCTTTAGGGGACGGGAGAGCAGGCCCTGGATGGCGGCGTCGACCTCGACCTCGCCGGCCAGGATCGCGGCGACCGCCTCGCAGATCGGGGTTTCGACGCCCAGCTTGCGGGCCAGGGCTCGCACGGCCGGCGCCGAGGCGACGCCCTCGGCCACCGAGACCTTGCCGGCCAGGGCCTGGTCCAGGGTCAGGCCCTGGCCCAGGGCCATGCCGACGCTCATGTTGCGCGACTGGGCGCTGGAGCAGGTCAGGACCAGGTCGCCCAGGCCGCAAAGGCCTGAAAGGGTCTCGGGCCGGGCGCCCAGGGCCACGGCCAAGCGCGTCAGCTCGGCGAAGCCGCGGGTGATCACCGAGGCGTGGGCGTTGCGGCCCAGGCCCTTGCCCTCGACCACGCCGCAGGCGATGGCCAGCACGTTCTTGACCGCCCCGCCGGCCTCGGCGCCGATCAGGTCGTTGGCCGTGTAGGGGCGGAAGGTCGGGGTGGCGATGGCTTCGGCGATCTCTCGGCCCAGGGCTTCGTCCGCGCAGGCCAGGGTGACGGCGGCGGGCAGGTTGCGGGCCACCTCGCCGGCGAAGCTGGGCCCTGACAGCACCGCGATCGGCGCGTCCGGAAGCGCTTCGGCCGCCACCTCGGTCATCAGCTTCAGCGTGCCCTGCTCGACACCCTTGGCGCACAGCACGACCGGAGCATTGGCCTGGCGGTGTGGGCCAAAGGCGGTCAGGGCCGCGCGCAGGTGCTGGGCGGGCGCGACGGCCAGGATCAGGTCGCACGCCGAGAGGTCCGAGAGGTCGGCGACGGCCTCGATCGTCGGCTCCAGCCGCACGCCAGGCAGGAAGACGAGGTTCTCGTGGGTCTGGTTGACCGAGGCCACGACCTCGGGCTCTCGGGCCTGCAAGGAGACCCGCAGGCCGGCGCGCGCGCAGACCTGGGCCAGGGCCGTGCCCCAGGCGCCCGCGCCGATGACGCCCACATGCGCGAAGCGCCTGATATCGCTCATGCCTTGGCTCCCTTGCGGCCGTAGGCGTTCATGGGATTGGCGAGGGCGGCGGCCTCGTCCAGCGGCCAGCGCGGCCGGGCGACGGCGTCGAGATCGTCCGATAGGCCCAGGGCCAGCCGCTCGGCGCCCGCCAGGGCGATCATGGCGGCGTTGTCGGTGCAATAGGCCAGCGGCGGGGCGGCGAAGGCGAAGCCGTTCTTCTCGCAGTCGGCCAGCAGGGCCGCGCGCACCGCGCCGTTGGCGGCGACGCCCCCGGCGACGACGAACCGCAGGTCTTCTGGTCCGTGCGTCTCCTTGTAGAGCTTCATCGCCCGGTCGACCCGCTCGGACAGCTGTCGGGCGATGGCGAACTGGACGCCGGCGGCCAGGTCCCGGCGCTCGTCGTCGGTCGTCAGCGTCTCGGCGATCCGGGCGGCGGCGGTCTTCAGGCCCGAGAACGAGAAGTCGCAGTCCTTGCGGCCCAGCAAGGCGCGCGGCAGGTTGTAGCGGCTGGCGTCGCCGCCGACGGCCAGCTTTTCCAGGGCTGGACCGCCGGGGTAAGGCAGGCCCAGGGCCTTGGCGATCTTGTCGAAAGCCTCGCCCGCCGCGTCGTCGATCGTGGAGCCCAGACGCTTGCAGGCGCCGACTCCGGCGACCTCCAGCAGCTGGCAATGGCCGCCCGAGACCAGCAGCAGCAGGAACGGATAGGCGATGTCGGCGCCCAGGCGGGCCGAGACCGCGTGGCCTTCCAGGTGGTTGACCGCGACCAGCGGCGCGCCGGTCGCCAGCGCCACGGCCTTGCCGAACGCCAGGCCCACCATGACGCCGCCCACTAGGCCCGGACCGGCCGTCGCGGCCACGCCGTCCAGCTGGGCGAAGGAGAGGCCCGAAGCGCGCAGGGCCTCGGCGGCGATCGCGTCGATCGCCTCGACGTGGGCCCGCGCGGCGATCTCGGGCACCACCCCGCCGAACGGCGCATGCTTCTCGAACTGCGTGCCGATGATCGAGGACAGCACCGTGATCGTTCCGTCCTCGTCGCGGCGCACGACCGAGGCTGCGGTCTCGTCGCAGCTGGTCTCCAGGCCGAGGACGGTGAGCCCCGAGGGCTTAAGGCCAGATTCCGTAAGGACTGTCATATGTTGCGGGCCTTCCGCCGCTCCTGTAGCAGCGAAGATGAAATTTCGTCTCCGCAGGTAACGTTCCGACCGTGTCCCGGCAACCTCCCATCCGCATCGGCGCCCGTGGCTCCAAGCTCTCCCTGGCCCAATCGGGCCTGATGCAGGCGCGGATCGCCCGTGCGCTCGGCGTTCCGGCCGACGCTTCGAAGGAAGAGATCGAGGCCGCCGCGCCCCTGATCCCGATCGTCACCAGCGGCGACCGCATCCAGGACCGCCGGCTGATGGAGATCGGCGGCAAGGGCCTCTTCACCAAGGAGATCGAGGAAGCGCTTCTGGACGGCCGCATCGACTGCGCGGTCCACTCGTTGAAGGACATGCCGGCCGAGCTGCCGCCCGGCCTCGTTCTGGCCGCCACGCCGGAGCGGGAGGACCCGCGCGATGCGTTCATCAGCACCGTCTGCGAACGGCTCGAGGACCTGCCGAGGGGCGCGCGCCTGGGCACCGCGTCGCTGCGTCGCCAGGCCCAGGCCCTGCACCTGCGGCCAGACCTCGAGATCGTCATGATCCGGGGCAATGTCGACACGCGCCTGGCCAAGCTGGAGCGGGGCGAGGCCGACGCCATCCTGCTTGCGCAGTCGGGGCTGAACCGCCTGGGACTGGGCCACCTGCCCCAGAGCTGGCTTGATCCCGACGCCTGTCCGCCGGCGCCGGGGCAGGGCGCCCTGGTCATCGAGACCCGAGCCGGGGATGTCGACGCGCCGTGGCTGAACGCTGTCCGTTGCCATGAGACCACCATCGCCGTCGCCGCCGAGCGCGGGGCGCTCCTCGCTCTGGAAGGCTCGTGCCGCACGGCGATCGGCGCGCGGGCGACGCTGGACGGCGCGCGCCTGGCCATGATCGTCGAGGCCTTGACGCCCAACGGCGCCCAGCGTTTCCGCCGCCAAGGCGAGGTCGCGCTCTCCGGCGCCGACGACGTCGCCGAGGCCCGCGCCCTGGGCCTGAAGCTTGGCGCCGAGGTCCGCGCCGAGGGCGGCGACGCCATCCTGGCGCCGGAATAGCCGATGGATTCGGGCGCGCCGGTCTGGATCACCCGCGCCCGTCCCGGCGCCGAGACCACCGCCGCCCGCGTCGCGGCGCTGGGGTTCGAGGCGGTGGTTGATCCGCTGCTGGCGGTCGAGACCCTGGCCTTCGCGGTCGACCTCTCCGATGTTCGGGCCTTGGCCTTCACCAGCGCCAACGGCGTCGAGGCCTTCGCGCGCGGAAGCGCCGAGCGGGGCCTGCCGGTCTTCGCCGTGGGCCGCGCCACCGCCCGCGTCGCCGAGGGCGAGGGCTTCGTCTCTGTGACCAGCGCCGACGGCGACGTCCAGGCCCTGGCGCGGTTGATCGCGGAAAGGGCTCCGGGACCGGTCCTGTGGGCGGGCACGACCGCGCCGGCCGGCGATCTCGTCGCCCTGCTGAGCGGCCTGGGCGTTCCGGCGCGAGGTGTCGCCGTCTATCGGACGATCATCCGCGATCCCTCCGACGAGACGCTCGCGCGCCTCGCGGCGCCCGCGAACGTCCTGCTGCATTCGCCGCGCGCCGCCCGGGCTTTGGCGGCGATCCTGGTCCGGCGAAACATGGTCCGGCCGCGCGTTCTCTGCCTGTCCGAGGCCGTGGCCGCGCCCGTGCGGGACCTCGCCGTCGTCGCCGTCGCCGCGCGCCCCGACGACTCGGCGCTGCTGGACCTGCTGAAGGCTTAAGCGCGACGTTGCGCGGCGCGCGCGCGTGGGGCACGAATGGGCCATGAACGCCGTTCCAGACCCCGCTGAAATCGTCGCGCCGAGCGATCCGGCGCTCTATGCCCGCCGACGGGTGATGGGACCTGGCGTCTGGCTCTGGCTGCTGACCTGTCTGCTGTGCGCGATCCTGGGCGCGGGCGTGGCCTGGTACGGCCCGACCCTGTTCCCGACCAAGGCTCGGACGGCCGAGAGCGCGGTGACGGCCGCGCCCAGCCCGCGCCCGCCGGCCGAGCGTCTGGTCGACGCCCCGGTCGAGACCACCCAGACGGCCGTCGCCCCGCCCGTCGCCGACGTGGAGCGTCTGGACGGCCGAATCACCGCCCTGGAAGGCGCCCAGAAGGGTGTGGTCGACGCCGCCGCCGCCGCCCTGGCCGTCTCGACCCTGTCAGACGCGGCGGCGACCTCGCGTCCGTTCGGCGAGGAACTGGCCGGGCTGCAGCGCGTGCTGCCCCCGTCGCCCGACCTCCGCGCGCTGGAGCCCCTGGCC
>NZ_SZWJ01000041.1:0-36154 GCF_012184455.1 Caulobacter sp. SSI4214
AAGGAGACCATCCATGACCTTCCCGACCCGCCGCGCCGCCCTTCTGGCCGCCACGGGCCTGGCCGCCCTGAGCACGAGCACGGCCGCCCTCGCCCAGACGACGACCGCCCCCGCTTCCGCCCCGGCGAAGAAGGAGCCGAACACCCAGGTGCAGGGCGTGACGATCACCGCGCCGGGCAGCCAGGACATCAAGACCTCGATCGATCGCCGCAGCTACAGCCTCGGCAAGGATCTGCAAGCCCAGACCGGCTCGATCGCCGATGTCCTGCGCAACGTTCCTTCGGTGCAGGTCGACGTGCAGGGCAATGTCAGCCTGCGCGGCGATCCGAACGTCACCATCATGATCGACGGCAAGCCCTCGGGCATGTTCAAGGGCGACAATCGCGGCCAGGTGCTGCAGCAGATCCCCGCCAGCCAGTTCGAGCGGGTCGAGGTGATGACCAACCCGTCGGCGGCGTTCAGCCCCGAGGGCACGGGCGGCATCATCAACCTGATCACCAAGCAGCAGCGCGGCGTCGGCACGACGGGCTCGGTGCGCGGCAACCTCGGCACGGAGGGGCGCAAGAACGCCAGCGTCAGCATCGCCCGCAACACCAAGAAGCTGACCCTCTCGGCCGACGCCGGCTGGCGCCGCGACAAGGCCAAGGGCACGATTACCGACGACCGCGAGCGCCTCGATCCGGCCTCGGGCAAGTATTACGACAGCCACCAGGCCATCGGCTTCATCAGCAAGGGCCAATCGCACAACGCCCGCGCCGGCGTCGATTATGACCTCGACAAGAAGACCCGTCTCTCCGCCGAGATCCGCTACAACGACATGGAGTACGACTCCCGTTCGGGCTCGGACTACCAGGGCCTGGACCTGACCGGCGCGCCGAATGTCCGCTATCAGCGCCAGAGCGAACGCCAGATGAAGCGTTCGGTGGCCGGCGTTTCGGGCGACCTGCGCCACAAGTTCAGCGGCGACGATCACGAGTTCACGCTGCACGCCAGCGTCGAGCGGACCCATGACCACCAGAACAGCCAGACCAACGGGCTGAACCAGCTGCCGCTCGCCTCGACCTATGCCGAGGACATTCGTATCGGCGATCAACTGACCCAGAGCCGCCTGAAGGCCGAGTACAAGCGGCCGGTCGGCGGCGGCAAGCTGACAGCCGGCTACGAGCTGCAGGTCGACAACAACGACTACGACAACTTCGGCGCGCGGGGGCCCAGCACCGCGGGCCTGGCGGTCGATCCGTCGCTGACCAACCGGTTTCGCTACGACCAGGCCGTGCACGCGCTTTACGCCACCTGGAACAAGCCCATGGGCAAGTGGACGGTGATGCCCGGCTTGCGGGTCGAGGAGGTCCTGGTCGACACGAACCAGGTCACGTCGTCGCTGAAGGAAAGCCACGACTATCTGCGCGCCTATCCATCGCTGCACGCGCAGTATCAGCTGGATGACAAGAGCCAGATCAACGCCAGCTACAGCCGCCGCATTCAACGCCCGCAGGCCCAGGACCTGAACCCCTATCGGATCTATCAGGACCCCTACACCTACAGTCAGGGCGACCCGATGCTGAAGCCGCAGGTGACCGACTCGTTCGAGGTCGCCTACCAGCTGCGCAAGGGCTTCAACTACTATCAGGGGACGCTCTACTGGCGTCAGTCGCGCGACGGGGTCACCGATATCGTCCGCGATCTGGGCGGCGGCGTGCTGCTGAACACCAAGGCCAACCTGGCGCGCGGCCGCAGCGGCGGGCTGGAACTGGTCGCCAACGCCAAGCTCACCCCGAAGATCTCATACACGATCAGCGGCAACGCGGCCTGGAACGAGATCGGCGCCACGCCGCTCGGCCTGCCCGAGACCCGCTCGGCCTTCACGGTGTCCGGCTACGCGGCGCTGAACATCAATCCGACGCCGAAGGACTTCATCCAGATCAGCGGCTTCGCGATCGGCAAGCGCCTGACGCCGCAGGGCTATCACGAGCCGACCGGCATGTTGAACCTGGGCTATCGTCACAAGTTCAACGACAAGCTCTCGGGCGTCGTCACCGTTCAGGACTCTCTGAAGACCTTCGGCGACCACCTGATCATCGACACGCCGGCCCTGCGCGATCGCCGGGTCATGGACCTGGACCTGCGGGCCGTGTTCGTCGGCCTCACCTACAGCTTCGGCGGCGCGGGGGCCGGTCCGCGCCGTCCGCAGGCGCCCGCCTTCGACTTCCAGACCAATCCGGGCGGCGTTGGTCCGATGTAGCGGCGCTGGTGGCGCGTCGATCGACGCGCCGCTCCTTCTTCGCCTAGATGTGAGCTCTCAATAGGTTGTCCATCCGGTCCGGACCCGAGAAGCTGTGGTTGCGAAGCGACAGAGTCTCGGGAGAGGACCGGATGGACAACCTATTGAGAGCTCACATCTAGCGGAAGAAGACCCCCCAGGCCACGAGCGCGATAAGCCCCCAACCGCTCATCAACACCCCCAAAAAGTTGCGGCTCACCCAGTTTCTCGTTCGCCCCATGGACAAAGCTCCCGCGCCGATTACGCCCCAAGCTGCCCACTGATTCCGTCCACAGGCAAGAGCGGCGCCTGTGGGAAAACGTTCGACCCGCCCGCACTGGACGAGAGGCGCGGCAGGACCCAAGCTGACGCTTCAGTCGGAGCTTCGCATGACCCAGGCCGCCTTCATCTGTGACGGAATTCGCACCCCCTTCGGCCGCTATGGCGGCGCTCTGTCGAAAGTGCGGGCCGACGACCTGGCGGCGATCCCGTTGAAGGCCCTGGCGGCCCGCAACCCCGCCCTCGACCTGTCGGCCATCGACGAGGTGGTGCTGGGCAGCGCCAACCAGGCGGGCGAAGACAATCGCAATGTCGCCCGCATGGCCCTGCTGCTGGCGGGCTATCCGGTCGAGGTTCCGGGCGTCACGGTCAACCGCCTCTGCGCCTCGGGCCTCGAGGCTATCGGCTACGCGGCCCGCGCCATAGCCTCGGGTCATAATGATCTGGTCATCGCCGGCGGCGTCGAAAGCATGAGCCGCGCGCCGTTCGTGATGGGCAAGGCCGACAGCGCCTTCTCGCGCAACGCCGAGATCTTCGACACCACCATCGGCTGGCGCTTCGTCAACCCGGCCATGCGCAAGGCCTATGGCGTCGACTCGATGCCGGAGACGGCCGAAAACGTCGCCGCCGACTACGGCGTCAGTCGCGAGGATCAGGACGCCTTCGCCCTGCGCAGCCAGCAGCGGGCGGCGACGGCCCAGGCCAACGGGTTCCTCGCCGGCGAGATCACCCCGGTCGAGATTCCCGGCAAGGCCGGCCCGACCCTCGTCGAGCGCGACGAACACCCGCGCGAGACCACGATCGAAGCGCTGGCCAAGCTGAAGCCCGTCGTCCGCGAGGGCGGCACGGTGACCGCCGGCAACGCCTCGGGCGTCAACGACGGCGCGGTGGGCCTCGTCATCGCCTCGGAAGAGGCTGCCAATCGTCACGGCCTGACGCCACGCGCCCGCATCGTGGGCTACGCCACCGCCGGCGTCGCGCCGCGCGTCATGGGCGTCGGCCCGGTCCCGGCGGTGCGCAAGCTCTTGGCCAAGACCGGTCTCGCCATCGGCGACTTCGACACCGTCGAGCTGAACGAGGCCTTCGCCGCTCAAGGCCTGGCCGTGCTTCGACAACTGGGCCTGCCCGACGACGGCGCGCACGTGAATCCGAACGGCGGCGCCATCGCCCTGGGCCATCCGCTGGGGGCGTCCGGCGCGCGGCTGGTCCTGACCGCCCTGCGCCAGCTGGAAGCCACCGGGGGCAAGCGAGGCCTGGCCACCCTATGCATCGGCGTCGGCCAGGGCGCGGCCCTGGCGATCGAGCGCCTCTGAAGCGGATCTAGATGAGATAGGTCGCCCGCATCTTGGCGATCTTCTCATCGGTCAAACCGAAGCGGGCCTTCGCCAGGGCGACCGGGCCGCCGAACTTGACGTCCACGGCGGCCAGCGCGCGGCGCATCACTTCGGGGTCCGAGCCCATGATCACCTGCAGCACCTCGGTGGGCAGCCGCGCCATGGCCTGGGCCTGCTCGGGCGTCAGACCGCCCGTCGAACGCCCCTGCGCCATGGATTTCATATAGGCCGACGGCGGCGTGTAGACCTGGGTCAGCGCGTAGTCGTCCAAAACCGTCTCGCGCGGGACGCCCAGCACCGACAGCACCAGGGCCGTCCCCATGCCGGTGCGGTCCTTACCGGCGCTGCAGTTCATGGCCAGCGGGCCCTGGTTGGCGACCAGGCGCGCGAACATGTCGGTGTAATGGGGAACCAGCAGATCCAGGAAACCGACATAGGCGTCGGCGAACCCCTGGACGGCGTCCTCGCGGGTCTTCATCGCCATGAAGGCCGCCATCGAGGCGCTCATGTCGTAGTCGGTGGCGACGACCTTCGGCGCGCCAGGCTTGCCCAGAAACGGGCTCGGCTCGCTGGCGCGTTCCTGCGGGTTGCGCAGATCGCAGATGGCGACGATGCCGAGCTTCTGGAGGTAGGCGATGTCGTTCATCGTCAGGCCGCTCATCACGCCCGAACGATAGATCTTGCCCCACTTCACCTGGCGACCGTCGGCGGCGCGATAGCCGCCGATATCGCGGAAGTTCCGTCCGCCTTCCAACGGCAGCAAGCGCTCGGCCACCCGCGTCTGACGACCGTCGGCCGCGGTCACCAGGAAGTACGGGCGCGGCGACACGGGCGCGGCAAGATCGACGCTAGCCCCCGAGGCCTTAGCCAGCGGACGCATGGCCCGCTTCGGAGCGTCTGGATTGTCCGAGACGAGGACCGACACCGCCTGGGCGCCGGTCCAGTCCAGGCGGATGGTCCCCGACGCGGTTCGAGCGGCCTTGGCGTCGAGCAGGACGGCGGCGACGGCGGCCGGCGATAGCGCCAGGCCGCCAACCGAGGCCAGAAACGCGCGCCGATCGATGGGCTTTGGCTTCATGGGGCTCCCCTCGCCAAGAGCCTCGCGCGTCAAAACGGAATCGTTTGGCGCGATAACGAGGCTTTAAATCAAATACTTAGAGCGCGACTCGCGCCGAAACCGGTTCCCGCTTTCGGCGTCACGCTCTAGAATTTCACGTTGGCTTCGACGCCGAAGGTGCGCGGCTCGTTGAAGATCGCGTAGGTCCCCAGGGCGGCGTTGTAGTTGCGCAGGAACGCGTAGGACTCGTTGGTCAGATTGCGCGACCAGATCGAGAGCTGCAGAGCCGGCGAACCTTCGGCCAGATGGATATCCGCGAGAGTCAGGCGGCCGTTCATCGTGAAGGACTTGTCGCTCAGCGTCGGATCGGTGGTGCTGGTGTACTGGGCGTCGGCGACATTTGCATCGAAGTGCGCCTTGAACGTCGCGCCGAGGGCGGGGTGCTCGTAGTCCACCGCGACGCTGCCGGCGTTCTTGGGGGTGTACAGCGGATAGATCGTCGCCTGGGCGTTCGTGAACGGATTGAACGCCTTGGACAGCTTGATGTCGGTATAGGCGTAGCTGGCCGACAGGGTCAGGCCCCGCATCGGCACGAGCGCGAGGTCGGCTTCGAAGCCCTTGGTCTTGCCGGTCGCGGCGTTGGTGGTCTCGAGCGTGCCGCGATTATTGTTGAGGATCAGGACGTTGAAGTCGACCTGGGCGTCCTTCACATCGCCGCTGAAAGCCGCCACGTTCAGGCGGCCGCGACGGCTCCAGAATTCCGTCTTCGCCCCGATCTCGAACATCGAGACCTTCTCAGGGTCGTAGGCGCGGTAGGTCAACGAGCGCGAATTGGCCCCGCCGGCCTTATAGCCCGTGCTCCATCGACCATAGACATTGACGTCCGGCGTCACCTCGTAAGCCAGGGTGACCAACGGGTCGAAGTGGCTCCACGACGCATCCAGCGGGATCTTGCCGGTGATCGTGTTCTTGTTGGCGTCGACATAGCTGGGCGGCGCGCCGTTGACGACATCCAGGTCGCCCTTCTTGGCGTCATGCGTGAAACGGCCGCCTACGGTCAGGTGAGCCTTGTCGTCCAAGATCGGCGGGGTCCACGACGCCTGTCCGAAGGCGCCATAGCTGGTGGTGGTCACGTGGCTGGCCCGGTCCAGCGGGATCGTGTTGAAGTCCAGAGACAGCGTCGTATAGGCCGTGCCGGTGGCGTTCCACTGCAGCGAGTTGGGCGTCTGGGCGTTGTCCCGGACCTTTTCCCGGAAGTAGAAGACGCCGCCGACGTACTCGATGCGATCGGTCTTGCCGACCAGCTGAAGCTCCTCGCTGTACTGGTCCTGCCAGACCCGGGCGATGCTGTAGCGGCCGAACGGCGCGTTCGGCGCGAACACCGACAGGGCCACCTCACCGTTGTCGAACTGGGTCTGGTTCAGCTTGCGGTACGAGCTGATGGACTTCAGATCCAGGTTGTCGGCCAGTTTCCAGGTCAGGTTCAGGCGGTGCCCCCAGGTGTCGCCTTCGCTGAGCTGCAGCGGCACGCCGACATTGGCGACCTTGGCGCGATCGGGTTGGGCCGGCGCGAGCGGCGCCAGGGCCAGGGCGCCCTTCTTCTCGAGCTGCACATAGTAAGGGGTCGAGCCGTCATACGAGGCGTCGAAGGCGTAGTCGGCGGTGAAGGTCGACGACGGCCGCCACATCGCCTCCAGGCTGACCCCGCGCTTGTCGTAGCTGTTGAAGTCCGGCTGGCCCGATGTGGTCGGGTTGGTGATCGTGCCGTCGCGCTTGGAGACCAAGGCGTCGATCTTGACGCTGACATCGTGGAATTCCGGCAAGTCGATGTGCGTCTCGGCCTTGTAGGCGTTGTAGTCGCCATAGCCGAGCGTCGTGTTCATGCCGAACACGCCGGTCGGCGCCTTGGTGATGATGCTGACCGCGCCGCCCTCGGTGTTGCGGCCGAACAGCGTGCCCTGCGGCCCCTTGAGCACCTCGATCCGCTCGACGTCGTAGAGCGCCGAGCCAAGGCCCTGGGCGCGGCCCAGATAGACGCCGTTGACGTAGACGCCGACCGCTTGGTCGCGGGCTGGCTGGTTGGCGTCACCCAGGGCGCCGATGCCGCGCATACCGATCGTCAGAGCCGATTTGCGGGCGAAAAACGGCGCGACGCGCAGCGAAGGGATGGAGCCGTCGCCGAGGTCTTCGACGGACTGCACGTGACGAGCCTTCAAGGCCTCGCTGTCCATCGCCGAGATGGCGATCGGGGTGTCCTGCAGGTTGGTTTGGCGCTTCTGGGCCGTGACGACGACCTCTTCCAGGCTGGTGGCGCCATCGGCCGCCGCCGGGGCGGGACCTTCCGCCGCGCGGGCGGCCCCACAAAGCGCCAGCGTCGCCACGCCCGCCAGCAGCGCCGCGCGCCGGGCCATCGCGTCAAAACCCTGTTGCATAATCTTCACCCCGAGCATCCCCGACCGACCGTCGGGCTCGGAGCGCATCTAGGCCGGCGGCATGACCATAGAACGAATGTTATGCTTCATTTCGATGAAACCCCCATCCGCATCCGCAACCGACTTGCGATCAATCGCTCGCGAGAGAATATGCACCATGGCCGCTAAACCAACTTCTCACCCCGCAAGCGCAGCGTCGCCAGCCAGATTGGCAATCGAAAGCCTCAGCGACACTCGTCAACGCTTGATCTCGGCGACCGCGGACCTTGTCGCGCGGGACGGAATCGCGGCCGCGTCGGCGCGCGCGATCGCCGCGAACGCGGCCGCGTCGCCCAGCGCCATCAACTACAACTTCGGCAACATAGAACGATTGTTACAGTCAACCTTCGCATTGGCTGTTGACGAGACCCGCGCCTGGCTGGACCTGCGCAGAGCTGAGATCGTCCTCCTGCCCGGCTCACCCGATGGCGCGGCCTGGGCGCTGCTGCACGGACTCAGGAGCTGGACGACCGAAGGCCGGCGTCTGGCCCTGCTCTACCAGGAGGCCCTGGCGGCGGGGGCAGGCGAAGGCCCAGCCGCAGACTGGACTCGCCTTTTCCGGGATTTCTGGCTGGAGGTCGCCGAGCGCTTCGGTCTCGCGCCGATAGACGGTCGTTTGATGCACGTGTTCTTCGAGTCGGAGGCCCTTTATCACCTGTCGACCTGGTCGCCCGCCCTTGAGGATGCGGCCCTATCCGACACCGTGGAACACTTCGCCCATGTCTGGCTTGGCGCGCCCTTCCGTCCATGGCGCGGGGCGTTGTCGCAAGCCGAGGACGCTTCTGGAACACGGCCGCACGGTTCGGCGCCGCCGGCCGCGATGCGCATCGCCAAAGCCGCGGCCGAAGTGGTCGAGGACAAGGGATTGGCGGGCCTGACCCATCGCGCGGTCGCCGATCGCGCCGGCGTGACGACGGGCTCGGTCACCCACCATTTCCGCTCGATCGAGGATCTGGTCGCCGGGGTCATCCGAGGACAGGTCCAGGTCCTGACCGAGGAGGCCGTGGCCAACGCCCCACCGACGATAGACGAGATCCTGACGCCAGCACGGCTGTTCGAAGCCCTACGCTTCCACTCGGCCGGCGACCGTCCGGCCAGTCCAGCTATCCGTCGTCGGCGATTGTTCCTGGCCTCGGTCCGGCGGCGGGAGTTGGCGGCGGCCGGGGCGGTCATCCGCTACTCGCACGGCGGCACGGTTCGTGACTCGCTAAGCAGAGTCTTCAAGCTGTCGGAAGGCGACGCGCGACTTTATTCGGGCGTTCTGTCGCGCCTGTTGGCCGCGATCTGGTTCGCCTGCGCGGGGGATGAGGATCCCCGCGTTACGCGCCACGCCCTGATAGACAGGATCGAGGCGGCGCTGACGGCGCGCCTGACCCGCCTCTGAGCACGCCTCAACGAAGCTGAACCGCTCCGTCCCGAAAGCTCAGGATCGGACGGCGCCGCTCGCGGCCTCGTCTTCCACCTCGTCGGCCATGGTGCGAACCAGATCCAGGATCTGCCGCCTGATCTTGCCCCGCGCGATCTGCGGGAAGATCGAAGCCAGTTCCAGGCCCTCGGGGGTTTCGAGGAAGGCCCGCACGGTGCGGTCCACGCTTTGTCCGGCCTCGTCGACGGCCTCGCCGCCCACCGGGTCGGGAAGGCCCTCGAAGAAGAAGCCCATGTCGACGTTGAGGACCTCGGCGATGTCATAGAGCTTCGAGGCGCTGATCCGGTTGGAGCCGCGCTCATACTTTTGAACCTGCTGGAATGTCAGGCCAATGGCTTCCGCCAATTGGTCCTGGCGAATGCCCATCAGCTTGCGCCGCATTCGAACTCGGCCCCCGACATGGCTGTCGACCATGTTGGCGCGTCGCCCTTCTGTGTGCTGGCCCATCGGCTGTTCTGCGTCCCATTAAGATGGAATCGGACGAATTGCCCGCAGACCCCTCAATAGGTGAGGTCAACTTACAATAGACTTATAACGATAAACCTTCGCGACAAAACGCGCCGACCACACCCTGGAGATGAACCAAGGATCGCGTCCGCGCCCTCGTCGCGCGGCGCCCTCCCCCTTCGTGGCGAGACCGTCGTAATCGACCGCGCGCCGAACATGGCCGTCGACTCGCGCCGGCAAATCGAGAGACAAGGCCCAACGTTCAAAATCAACGCCTAAGACAAGGTCGCATGCCCACCGCCTCCCGCCGCTCTTTCCGGCGCCTCGCCGCGACCGTTCTCGCCTCGTCTTTCCTGCTCGTCGGCGCCCTATCGCTGAAGCCCTGCCGGGCGGAGGCCGAGCCCGTGGCGCTGACCTTCGACGACCTACCGGTCATGTCGATCAATGACGACGCCGACTATCAACGGACGACCATGGCCCGACTGATCAAGGGCCTGCATCGCCACCACTATCCGGCCTTTGGCTTCGCGATCGGCGGGGACGTGGAGTCGGGCCCCGATCACCTGGGCGAACGGCTGCTGAACGAGTGGATGGAGGCCGGCTTCCCGGTCGGCAATCATACCTGGTCGCATAACTCGTTGAACAAGACGCCGGTCGAGACCTACATCGCCGACACCGCCCGCGCCGACGCGCTGTTGCGCGGCTTGATGCGGCCCCACGGCCAGACGCCGCAATGGTTCCGCCATCCCTATCTCGACACCGGCGCCACCCTCGAAGACAAGCACCGTTTCGAGGGCTGGCTGAAAGCTCATGGCTACCGTGTCGCGCCCGTGACCATGGAAAACTCCGACTGGGAGTTCTCTCCCGCCTACGACCAGGCGCTGAAAACGGGCGACCTGGCCAAGGCCGAGGCGGTCAGGCGCGCCTATGTGCGCTACACGGCCAGCGTGGTGACCTGGTACCGCGCCGCGGGCCTTCAACTGCTGGGGCGGCGTCCAGCCTATGTCTTTCTGCTGCACGCCTGTCGTCTGAACGCCGACTCGATCGACGACCTAGCCCGAATCTTTCGCGAGAATGGCCTGAAGCCGGTCTCGCTGGCCAAGGCGATGCGCGATCCGGTCTATCGGCGCTCCGATGATTGGGCCGACGCCGATGGCGACGAATGGCTCACCCGTTGGGCTCACCTCGCGCACAAGAAATTGGATTGGGACAAATTCCCCGACCCGCCATCGGATATCTCCGACGAGAGCGATCGGCTGGACCCGAACGAGTAGTTCTAGCCAACCGCGAGAGGGCGCGAACTCGCGCGGAACCTTTCGGCCGGCATCGCGTTGGGCGTCGTGGGGACTAGCGCCAGTGGGGCGCGTGGTAACGGGCGTGAGTTCATCTTCCATGTCGCGATCTATGCCGCGCGCGAGCGGTTGGCCCTGGATTTCCATGGCGCTTTTGGCGCCTATCGCCTTCCCGCCCATCGCTTCGCGTTCGGATTTCGCATGATCGCCTCGTCCGCATCGACCACGTCCATCAACAAGCGTCCGCTGGATCCTCGCACGACGCTGGGTCTTGGCCTGGCGATCCTATTCTTCATCGTGAGCGGCGCGATCGCCTATTCGAACATTCGCGTCTTGCGCGAGGACGCGGCGAAGATCGTTCACTCGCACGAGGTGATCGTCGCGCTTGGTCAGGTGCTGTCGACCGTCCAGGACGCCGAGACGGGTCAGCGGGGCTACCTGCTCACCGGCGATGAACGGTATCTGGAGCCCTACAACAACGCCGTGGCCACCGTCGGCAAGCAGATCGACGCCCTGACCGCCCTGACCAGCGACAACAGGGATCAGCAGGACCGTATCGCACCGCTGCGCCGTCACGTCGACGCCAAGCTGGCCGAGCTGAAATCGACCCTGGCTGTCCGGGAAAGCCAGGGTCTCCAACCCGCGCTAAAGATCGTCACCAGCGACCGGGGCAAGGCCGAGATGGACGCCATCCGAGCCGAGCTGATCGACATGCGGCAGGAAGAATCCAGCCTTCGCCGGCAGCGCGTGGCCGAAATGGCGGACGCCAACCGGTCGGCCTGGATCAGCGGCCTCCTTTCGGGAGCGCTCGGGATCGTCCTGACCCTGATCGTCGGCTTCCTGATACGCCGCGCCTCGATCGCGGCCGAGCGGCGGCAGTGGCTGCAGTCCGGCCAGCTGGGCCTGGGCTCGGCGATGCTGGGCGATCCGTCAACCAACGTGCTGGGCGATAACCTTCTGGCGTTCCTGGTCAAGTTCGCCGGCGCTCAGGCCGGAGCCGTGTTCGCCGGCGACGGCGCCCTCTACAGGCTGGTGGCCGCCTACGGCGTCGCGGCCGACGCGCCGATCGTCGAACAGTTCGCGTTCAAGGAAGGGCTGCTGGGACAGGTGGCCGCCCATCGCGAACCGACCGTGCTGGCCGATATCCCCGATGGGTATCTGACCATCGGCTCTGGGCTGGGCCGCGACAAGCCGCGCCATCTGGTCCTGTTTCCGGCCATCGTCGACGACGTGACCCAGGGCGTCGTCGAGCTGGGCTTCCTGCATCCGGTGGACGATATGGTTCTGGAGTTCCTCAAGGAAGCTTCGGCCTCGATCGGCACCGCCTTGCGCTCGGCCCGCTACCGCGCCGAGCTGCAGGATCTGCTGGAGGAAACCCAGCGCCAGGCCGAGGAACTTCAGGTCCAGAGCGAGGAACTGCGCGTCTCCAACGAAGAGTTGGAGGAACAGGGGCGCGCGTTGAAGGAGTCGCAGGTTCGCCTCGAGCAGCAGCAGGTCGAGCTGGAACAGACCAACAGCCAGTTGGAGGAGCAAGCCCTGCAGCTGGAGAACCAGCGCGACGACCTCGCCAAATCCAGCGCCGCCATCGCGCTCAAAGCGCGGGAGCTGGAACAGGCCAGCCGCTACAAGTCCGACTTCCTGGCCAACATGTCCCACGAACTGCGGACGCCGCTGAACTCGCTGCTGATCCTCTCGAAGCTGCTGGCCGACAATCCGACCGGCAATCTCTCGCAGGAGCAGGTTCGGTACGCCACGACCATCCAGTCGTCGGGCAACGACCTGCTGGCCTTGATCAACGACATCCTGGACCTGTCGAAAATCGAGGCGGGCCACCTGGAAGTTCGCCCCGAAACCGTAACCCTCAAGCGCCTCGCCAACGATCTGGAGCAGCTGTTCCGTCCCGTGGCCAGCGAGCGCGGCCTGGCGTTCGACATCACGATCGCGCCGGACTGCCCGCCGAGTCTGGAGACCGACCGCCAGCGTCTGGAGCAGATTCTGAAGAACCTGCTGTCCAACGCCATGAAATTCACCGAGACCGGCGGCGTGGGCCTGGCGGTTTCGATGGCTGGTCCGGACCGCATCGCGCTTTCCGTCACCGACACCGGCATCGGAATCACCGAGGAACAACAGCAGAGCATCTTCGAGGCGTTCCGGCAGGCCGACGGCACGATCAGCCGCAAGTATGGCGGCACGGGCCTGGGTCTTTCGATCTCTCGCGAACTGGCGCGCCTGCTGGGCGCGACCATCGCCCTGGAAAGCCAGCCGGGCCAGGGCAGCCGCTTCACGCTGACCCTGCCCCTCGTTTATGATCCGGCCCAGGTCTCGCCCCGCGCGGAACCGGCCATCCCCACGCCGCCGCCCTCACCGCTCGCGCGCCGAGACGCCGCGGCGCCGGCCCGGCGGCCGAAACGCCGACTCGCCGACGACCGCGACGCGCTGACGGGCGCGCAACGCATTCTGCTGGTCGTCGAGGATGACGACAGCTTCGCCGGCATCGTCCGGGACCTTTCGCACGAGATGGGCTTTCAGTGCTTGCTGGCGGGAACGGCCGAGGAAGCGCTGGAAATCGCTCGCCGATACCGTCCGAACGCCGTCGTCCTCGATGTCGGCCTGCCGGACCAGTCCGGCCTGGCCGTGCTGGACCGCCTCAAGCGAGACGACGACACCCGGCACATTCCGATCCACGTGGTCTCGGCCAACGATCAGACGCAGACGGCTTTGTCGCTGGGCGCCATCGGCTATCTGGTCAAACCGGTCAAGCGCGAGGAGTTGGCCGGAGCGCTCGACGCCTTGACCGCCAAGATGGCGCCCGCCTCGCGTCGCGTACTGATCGTCGAGGATGACCCGGTGCAGCGCGCCGCGGTCGGCAAGCTGCTGGCCTCCGGCGATGTCGAGACCGTGGGCGTCAGCACCGCCGCCGAATGCCTGGAGCGCCTGCGGACCGAGACCTTCGACTGCATGGTGCTGGACCTGTCCCTCCCTGACGCGTCCGGCTTCACCCTTCTGGAGACCTTGAGCCAGGAGGGGCATCACGCCTTCCCGCCGGTCATCGTCTATACCGGCCACGACCTGTCGGTGGCGGACGAGCAGCGTCTGCGTCGCTATTCGGACTCGATCATCGTCAAGGGCGCGCGCTCGCCCGAGCGCCTGCTGGACGAGGTCTCCCTGTTCCTGCACCAGGTGGTCAAGGAGCTGCCGCCCGAGCAGCAATCCATGATCCAGAAGGCCCGTAATCGCGACGCGATCCTGGAGGGCCGCCGCATCCTAGTGGTCGAGGACGACGTGCGTAACGTCTACTCCCTGACCAGCATCCTGGAGCCCCGAGGCGCGACGGTCGAGATCGCGCGCAACGGCCAGGAAGCGCTGGACGCCCTGGAGCGATCGACCCAGGACGGCGCGACCGCGATCGATCTGGTGCTGATGGACGTGATGATGCCGGTCATGGACGGCCTGACCGCCACGCGGGCCATCCGTCAAAATTCCCACTGGCGTAAACTGCCGATCATCGCCCTGACGGCCAAGGCCATGCCCGACGACCAGGAGCGGTGTATCGAGGCGGGCGCCAACGACTACATGGCCAAACCTCTCGACGTGGACAAGCTGCTGTCGCTTGTCCGAGTCTGGATGCCGCGTTGATCGCCGATGGACGAGATCGAGGACCTGGAAATCCGGCTGCTGCTGGAGGCGCTCTATCAGCGTTATCACTACGACTTCCGGCACTATGCGCGGGCGTCGGTCAAGCGTCGTCTGCGGCAAGCCAGACAGCAGCTCGGCTTCCCGAGCTTCTCGGCCATGCAGGACGCGCTGTTCCGCGACCCCATCATGCTGTCACGCCTGCTGGACTTTTTGACCGTCCAGGTCAGCGAGATGTTTCGCGACCCCGGCTATTTTCGCGCGATCCGCGAGAAAGTGACGCCGCACTTGCGGACCTATCCGTCGCTGAAGGTCTGGATCGCGGGCTGCAGCACCGGCGAGGAACTCTATTCCTTCGTCATCCTGTTCCGGGAAGAGGGGCTGGAAGAGCGGACGATCTTCTACGCCACCGACATCAATCCCACCGCCCTGGACGCCGCGGCGCGCGGCATCTATCCGATCCAGCGCCTGAAGGCCTTTACCGAGAACCACCAGCGCTCGGGCGGCAAATCCTCCCTGTCGGACTACTATTCGACAGCCTACGGCGGCGCGGTCTTCGACAAGAGCCTGCGCGATCGGGTCGTGTTCTCCGACCACAGCCTGGTCACCGACGCGGTCTTCGCGGAGATGCAGCTGATCTCTTGCCGCAATGTGCTGATCTATTTCGATCGCCCGCTCCAGGACCGGGCCGTGGGCCTGTTTCGCGACTCCCTTGCGCGGAAGGGTTTCCTGGGTCTCGGCTCGAAGGAAAGCCTGCGCTTCTCAACGCACGGTCAGGCTTTCGCCGACTTCGATCGCGACGAGAAGATCTATCAGAAGCAAGAGCCATGAGCGCCGCTCCCGTCGAGGCCGTTGTGATCGGCGCGTCGGCGGGCGCGGTGCAGGCCTTGTCGATCATCCTGCCCGCCCTGCCCTCGGACTATCGCCTGCCGGTGCTGATCGTCGTGCACGTGCCGCCCGACCGGCGCAACGCCCTCGCCGAGCTGTTCCAGACCAAGTGCCAGGTCCGCGTGCGCGAGGCGGAGGACAAGGAACCGATAGAACCGGGGGTGGTCTATTTCGCGCCGCCCGACTACCATCTGCTGGTCGAGGACGACCGCTCGTTGGCCTTGTCGACGGAGGAACCGGTCCTTCATTCGCGGCCGTCGATCGACGTTCTGTTCGAAAGCGCCGCCGAGGCCTTCGGTCCCGCCCTCGTCGGGGTTATGCTCAGCGGCGCCAACCATGACGGCGCGCGCGGGCTTCGGGCCGTGGCCGCCGCGGGCGGCGTCGCGGTGGTGGAGGAGCCCACCACGGCTTTCGCGTCCGCCATGCCCGAGGCCGCGCTCGCCGCGTGCGAGGCCGCGCGCGTCATGTCCCTGGACGCGATCGCGTCTTTCCTTTTGCAGCTAGCGGACGAGTAAAGATCGTGTTGGAGCCCGTCCATTTTCTGCTGGTCGACGACCTCGCCGAAAACCTGCTGTCGCTGGAAGCTCTGTTGCGACGCGACGATCTGGTGCTGCTGAAGGCGCGCTCTGGCGAGGAGGCGCTGGAGCTATTGCTGCGCCATGACGTCGCCCTGGCCCTGCTCGACGTGCAGATGCCCGGCATGGACGGCTTCGAACTGGCCGAGTTCATGCGCGGCAATCCGCGCACCAGCCATGTTCCGATCATCTTCGTGACCGCCGGCGCGGCCGACAATCAGCGCCGCTTCCGCGGTTACGAGGCCGGCGCGGTGGATTTCATCCACAAGCCGATCGAGGCTGACGTCCTTCGCAGCAAGGCCAATGTCTTCTTCGACCTTTACCGGCAACGCCAGCAGATCGAGCATCAGCGCGACGAACTGGAAGCCGCCGCCCAAGCTCTGCGCCGCGCCGACCGTCATAAGGACAGCTTCCTGGCCGTTCTCGCGCACGAACTGCGCAATCCCGTCGCCGCGCTCAGCGGAGGCCTGCATCTTCTCGGCAAGGACCTCCCGCCCGAGCGCGCCAAGGACATCCGCGCGCGCATGGATCGCATGGTCGGGCATCTCTCGCACCTGATCGACGACCTTCTGGACGTCTCCCGGGTCAGCCAGGGCAAGATCTCGCTGAAGAAGGAGCGGATCGAGCTGTCGGAGATCCTGCGGTCGGCCATCGAGGCCAGCCAGCACAATATCGACGCCGCCGGCCACCGCTTCTCGACACGGATCGCCCCGGAAGCGATCTGGCTGGACGCGGATCACACGCGCCTGGCCCAGGTCGTCGCCAATCTGCTCAGCAACGCCGCCAAATATACGCCGGCGGGCGGCGATATCACGCTGACGGCGGAGGCGCGCGACGGGATGGCCGAAATCAGCGTGGCCGACAACGGCGTGGGCATTCCCCCGGAGATGCAGTCGCGGATCTTCGAGATCTTCGCGCAGGTCGAGGACCACCTGAGCAGGGCGCAGGGCGGATTGGGCATCGGCCTGGCCCTGGTCAAGCAGCTGGTGACCCTGCATGGCGGCGTGATCGACGTGGTCAGCGCCGGCGAAGGCCAGGGCAGTATGTTCAGTGTACGGATTCCCATCGCCAGCGAACCTTCCGCCGCGCGTGTGCTGAAGTCGCCGCAGGCCACGTCGTGACCTTGCAAGAGGTTGGCGCGGGCGGGCTGGATCGGTCCCGCCGCGCTCCCGTTTGATCGAGGCGAATTCGCCCGGACCCAGACAACCAAATTATTTCAAAGGATTAGGCCAGGTTCGCTCGGCGATTTCGCGGCGACGCCTCTGCGCACCCGCGCGGGCTTTGAAGCCGGGTCGTCAAGCCCGTGCGGGCTCGACGACCACTCCATCGCACGTCACTTAGCCCCACCGACGTGCGGGGGCTGAGGTGTTCTCGCCGATCGTAAGCTTGCTGTCATTGACCAAGGATCCACGTTCTATTGCCTCTTCGTTCCGCGCGTGGACCGTTGGTCGCATTCCGGAAGAGTTCAGACCCGCGTCGCCGACCAAAAAACGCGCAGCAGCTTGAGCTCGTCCGGAACCGGCGCTTGCGCGGCGTGCGTGGCGGTGAAGGACAGACCTAGAACCTTGCCCCACGACCAGACGAGCTCCGCCTCGTGGATCACCCCGTCGCGCATCATCAGCAGTCGAAAGGGCCGCTGAACATAGACGGCGCTTTCGAGCTCGATCCGAGCGCCTTGCTCGCTGAGATTTCTGACGCCGCAATTGACGATGATCGAGGGATCCCCGCAGGCCAGTTTGGCGGCCAGAAGGGTGCGGCGGCGCGGCCAAGCGCGTCGTTCCACATCGCGATCTCGAGGACTTGTGTAGGACCGCATTTGTTCGACCCTACGCGGCAATGCTTGATCTTGGGTTTCCACCCTAGAAAATATCAGCGCTTGGCGGCGGATGACGCGCGCAGGAAGGCGATGACATCCGCGCGCTCTCGCGGATCCTCAAGGTGGAAAGCCATTCGCGTTCCAGGAACCAGCGCTCGTGGATCGCGAAGCCACAGATCCAGATTGGCGCCCGTCCAGACCAGGCCCGAGCGGCTCAGGGCGAGAGAATAGTCATACCCCGGAGCGCCGCCGGCCTTACGGCCGTAGACGCCGCGGTGCGCGGGCCCTACCCGGTTCGCGTCGAGGGCGTGGCAGCCCCCGCAGCGATCTTCGTAGACGACCTTGCCACGCGCGGCATCGCCTTCGGCATGAGCCACGGTCGCCGGCAGGGCGAGGCTCAGTAAGACGGCGATGATCTCGAACCTGCGCAAGGTCGTCCTCCGAGATGATGGGCTGGAAGCCGGCTTAGCCGCCGAACGTCAGGGGCATGGTGGGCAGAGCTTCGCCCAGAGCGCCGGTCAGCGCCGTCCAGTGCATGACTTCGTCGGCGGCCAGACGGGCGCTGACCTGAGCGAAGGCGCGGTCCTGGAACGAAGGGATCACGCCGAGATAGGCGTTCGCGGCGCCGCGCTCCAGGCGCTGGGCCAGATGCAGGATATCGGCTTGCGACTTGATCGACGCGGCGCCCAGCGACATGGCGTAGTCGTTCATCGACTTGGGCTGAACAGGCGTTCCGCCCAGCTTGGTGATCGCCCCGATCAGGGCGTCTCGGTGGCCCTTGTGATGGCCCTGGAACTGCACGGCGACCGCCAGAACCGGCTTTTGCAGCAAGCCGCTTTGCGCGCCGACCTGATAGGCGGCGATCGCCTCGTGCTCGAGACCCAGGGCGATGTTGAGGATGTCGATGTCGCCGCTATGGGCGTCCTTGGCGCGCGCCATGCCCGGCGCGCCGGCCAGAACACCGATCGCGGCGACCGACAGAACGCCCAGGCCGCCCGCGCGGAGGGCCGTGCGGCGACCGGGATTGGCCAAGGTGGAAACATTCAGGGTCATGGATCATCTCCGTGGATCGAAGCGGACCTCCCGCCCCGTGTCCCCGCCTACGCCCGCCCCCCGCGATCCAGATGCAGCCCGGCGGAAAAAAACACCTGTCGCGCCCGGCATCCAAAGGCGCCGCGGCGCGCGTAGCCCTGGGTGAAAGCGCGCTCCGATCAACCGATCTTCCCAGCGCGAAGCGGCTTTGGAGCATCCATGCGGCGCCTGGAACTATCTGACGCGAGTACGCCGCGGACCGGCGGCCTCACGAAGCAGCCATGACCGCCAGAAGCCAGATCCATCCGGTCGATCTGCGGATCGGCGAATGCCTTCGCCGACAGCGCCGTCACGCGGGCTGGTCGCAAGAGGCTCTGGCCCGCGCCATCGGCGTCTCGTTTCAGCAGATCCAAAAGTATGAGCGCGGGCTCAATCGACTCTCATCGTCGAAGCTCCATGCCATCGCGACGGCGTTGGGCATCGACATCGACGATCTATTCGAAGGCCTGCCGCCGCCGGCCCAACCGACCGCGACGCCGGCGATCGCAAGTCTTCTAGCCGACGAGGATGGCATGGCGATCGCCCATGGCTTGGCGCGACTACAACCGCGAGACCGAAAGAACACGCTAGAAATTTTGAAAATTCTAGGCCTATCCAATGATGGAAAATCGCATATCCAGCCGCATACCTAATAAAATTACGCGCTTCTACAATCTGAAATGAAAATCAATCTGTAGATAAAGGCGGCGATTTTCAATTCAGGCGATCCAGGGAACGACATTCTCGGAACAAAACACCATCAGCCATAAAAAGGCACGGAGGCTCTTCTTGACGCTTTTTGGTTTTGATGTCAGGCGTGCTGACATGGATAATGCGGCGTCTCGGTCCGGCCCACGCAACTCCCTCCGCCTCCGCCAGAAGGCGCTGACGTCGGAGCTGATCATGATGGCGGTGCGATCGATCCTCGAGAAGGGCGAGCTCGCCGACGTGACGATCGCGTCGGTCGCCAAGACCGCCGATGTCACCGAGCGAACGGTCTATCGGCACTACACGACCCGGGACCAGCTGCTGAGCGCCTTTCTTCGCTGGCATCTGGAACGCTCGGGCGGTGTGGCGGTCCAGTCGCCGCGCTCGCTCGACACCTTCATGACCGTCGCCCGACGCGTCTATCGGAGCTGGCAGGAGGACGAGGGCGTTGTGCGGGCGCTTTATCTGTCGCCCAAGGGTCGCCAGGCGCGGCGCGCGCCGACCGTCGAGCGCATCGCCAGAACCCGCGTCCTGGCCGATAACGAGCTTCCACACCTGTCCGAAACCCAGAAAACCGGCCTCGCCGTGGCGATCACCGCTCTGGCGCTTTCGGAAAACTACATCCTGATGCGCGACTTCCTCGAGATGGACGCCGAAGCCATGGGTGAAACCATGTCGGCCGCCGTGGACATGATGCTGGCGGGGGCCCGCGCCATGGCCGAGACGCCAAAGGACGAGTGAGATCTCGTTTCAATTGACCTTGTGGTCGATCTCGGAGTCATCGCCTTCGAGATGGCCGCGCAGACTGGCGAGCCCGCGCCGAACCTGCGACTTGACGGTGCCGAGCGGGGTTTGCGTGACCTCGGCGATTTCCTCGTGCGTATAGCCGTCGACGAAGGCCATCGACACGGCCGCGCTCTTCTTTTCGTCCAGCCGCGCCAACCCGCGCGCTAGATCCAGACGCGTTTCCAGCGGAGCGGCCGGCGCCGCCAGGATATCGGAAAGCTCGTCGATATCGGTCAGAGGCATTCGATCTCGGCGCAGACGATCGATGACCGCGTTCCGGAGCACCTGCCACAGCCAAGGCATCGGCGCGCCGCGCGCCGGATCATAGCTGCGGGCGTGAAGCCAGACACGGACATAGACCTCCTGCAGCACGTCCTCGGCCACGTCACGACGCGACAGCAGCCGCTCGGCGAGGCCGTGAAAACGACCGCTGGTCAGATCGTAGAGATGGCGAAAGGCGACGCGATCGCCATCGGCGACCCGCATCAGCAGCAGGGCCACCTCTTCCTGGTCTCGATCGGCATTCAGGCGCGAAACGGGCCTTGCCGGCTGCGCGTCCCGTAAGGCGCTCGGCGGTGCGGATTGCTCGGTCACGGTGCCCCCTCCGCCTAGCGCTTCGACCGGCTTGATGTCATACCATCTGACATAAACTGTCAATTGGCGTCACGACGTTACGTCAAGCCTCGCTAGGACAGTCAAGCTACGCCAGTTTTCGGATTTGGATGCAGCCAGCGAAAAGTTTTCCGCTGCATCCGCCGTCCGATCGGCCGCGTAGAGCCGGGCAAGGGTCGTCTCCACCCCAGGGAAGCGTCGATCGCGTCTCGCCGCCGCCAGCGCATCCCCACCCCCAGCGCTGCGGTCACCCTCCGCGATAAGTCCCGAGACGACCGGGGCCAGGTCCGCGCGCGACGCTCCGGACCTGGCCCGCCCCGCGAAAGGATGCCGCCATGTCCCTGCCTCGAAGCGTCCGCGCCTCGCGCCGATCCGGCGCCGCGATCCTTATTGTCGTGACGGCTCACCTGATGATCGGCGCGGCTCTTCTTCACGCGCCGGCCCCGCCGCCCAGCCCGTCGGACGCCGGTCCGATCCTCGTGACCCTGGTCTCGGAGCCCCGCGCCGCCACGGCGGCGTCGACCGCGCCCAAGAGGCCGAAGCCTTCTCGCCCCCCGCCTTCGGCCGAGACGGCGGCTCCGCCCCAGCCGCCGCCTCCCGAGGCCCAGCCGGAAGCCGCCTCAGCCTCGGCGCCGGAACTAGCGATGTCGGGGCAAGGCTGGATCGTGGACGTCAACGCGCCGTGCGATGTGCTGGGCGGCGTGCAGCAACGCCTGCAAGACGATCCCGCCGCTCTCGACGCCCTTCAGGCGCTGCCAGTCGACAACCGCTCGGTCGCCAACGCGGTGATGCTTTGGGACGGAACCTGGCGGCAGGACGGCCCGGCCCGCCCCATCGCCGCCCTGCGCGCCGCGCTTCAGCGCGCGCTGACCGGCGCGCCGCCCGCCTGTCTGGCGGCGGACAATATCGGTCCCCGGCTGATCATGCTGCGGGACGGACGCGGGACGACGTTGCTGGCGGTCGGCTCGGGGGCCTGGACCTGGGCGCAGCTCACCATCCCCGCCGAGGCCACCCTGGTGGCGGTGAAATAAATCCGATCGGCCGGCATCTGAATGGTCTCGCCTCTCGATAACCGGGTCGAGCGACGGCCGATCCTTCGGGACCCCAAGGGCCGCTCCTCAGCAAGACATGCACCGAGGACGATCATGAAGAACAAGTTTCTGTCCGGGGTGGCCACGACGGCCGCTCTGCTCGGCCTTCTGGGCGCAACGCCCAGCCTGGCCTCCAGTCACCGTGAAGCGCCCGGCATCACCAAGATGCCCAAGGTCGACGGCACCGACTTCTACATGTTCCGCAGCTATGAGCCCGGCCGCGACGGGTTCGTGACCTTCATCGCCAATTACCAGCCCCTGGAAGCGCCGGTCGGCGGACCGAACTATTTCACCATGGACCCCGACGCGGTCTATGAAATCCACGTCGACAACGACGGCGACGCCAACGAGAACCTGACCTTCCAGTTCAAGTTCAACAACACCCTGCTGAACGACAAGGGCGTTCAGCTGACCGTGGGCGACAAGACCCTGCCGATCCCGCTGCGCGCCGTCGGTCCGGTCAAGGCGCCCGGCGACGCCACGCTGGGCGAGAGCGAGTCCTATACGCTCACGGTGATCAGCGGCGACCGCCGCTCGGGAACCAAGGTCGCCGCCACCAACGCCACGACCGGCGGTTCGACCTTCAACAAGCCGCTCGACAACACCGGCCTGAAGACGATCAGCAACTATCCGGCCTACGCCAAGCAGTTCATCGCGCCGGTGAACTTCAACTTGCCCGGCTGCTCGACCCCGGGCCGCGTCTTCGTCGGCCAGCGCGCCGAAGCCTTCGCGGTGAACCTCGGCGAAGTGTTCGACCTCGTGAACCTGGTGCCGATCGAAGGCGATAGCGCTCCCGGCGCCAAGGACGGCAAGGGCTTCCCGGGCGGCATCACCCAGGACCGCAACGCCCACGACGAACTGATCGGCAAGGCCAACGTCACCTCGATCGCCCTGGAAGTGCCGATCTCGTGCCTCACCGGCTCGGGCAACGGCGTCATCGGCGCCTGGTCGACCGCCAGCCTGCCGCAGGCCCGCCTGCTGGATCCCCAGCCGTCGTACAAGGCCCCGGCCGTCCAAGGCGGCGCCTATGTTCAGGTCTCGCGTCTGTCGCATCCGCTGGTCAACGAGCTGGTCATCGGCCTGCCGGACAAGGATCGCTTCAACGGCTCCAAGCCGAACGGCGATGGTCAGTTCGCTGACTATGTGACCAACCCGACCTTCCCGGCCATCCTGGACACCCTGTTCCGCGCGCCGGTCAACGCCACGCTGGGTACGAACTTCACCAACCTCGCGCCGACCAACCTGCCGCGCAAGGATCTGGTGGCCACGTTCCTGACCGGCTTCCCGGGCGTCAACCAGCTGAAGACCGTCACGGCCTCGGAAATGATGCGCCTGAACACCGGCATCAATCCGACGCCGCGCGCCTCGCAAAGCCCGTTCGGCGTCGCCGGCGATGACCTGGCCGGCTATCCGAACGGTCGCCGTCCGGGCGACGACGTGGTCGACATCACGCTGCGCGTCGCCATGGGTCGTCTCTGCCACCCGATCCCCGTGAACGGCAAGGCGACCGACCTGGGCCTCTGCAAGCCCGCCGACGCGGTCACCGGCCTGGTGCCGTACACCGACGGCGCGCCGCTCAGCGCCATGGACGTCCAGAACGCCTTCCCGTACCTGAACGACCCGATCCCGGGCTCGCCCGGCACGGCCCACAAGTAGGAGCCGAGCCCATGCAAGCTCTTCTCCCGCGCCGCGTAGCGCTCTGGGCCGCCCTGGCCGTGAGCGCCAGCGTCCTGGCCGCCTGTGGCGGCGGCGGCGGCGGTCAGACCGCCGTCGTCACGCCTCAGCCAACTCCCAAGCTGGAAGACGGCTTCGGCGCCGGCTTTGGCAACCTGTTCCGGGCCAACGCCAACAGCGAACCGGTCAAGCCGATGACCAGCGACGTCAAGGCGGTGGATCCCTCGGCCGCCCCGACTCCGCTGCACTAGCTAGGGTAACGAGCGCGTTCGCGCGTTTTGGACCTGACGCGCTCTCGACGATCAGCCCCCTGGACGGCTCGCCCGTCCAGGGGGTTTTTCAATGTAGGCCTGACGGGCGTCTACCCCTGATGAGGCGTCAAATGCGCCCCCTCGTCGTGAACGTGACCTTCCCCGTCGTGGTCGTGGTGGTCGTTGGGCGTGACGCTGATCAGATTGATCGCGGCGAAACGCACGCCGCGCTCGGCCCTCACGGCGTCGGCGAACGCCCTCACCGCCCGACTGCCCCCCTTGAGCATGACGGTCTCCAGACAAACGTCATGGTCGAGTGGCGCGCGTGTGGAAGTAACGACAAGGTCGTGGTGGTCATGCTGCAGCTCGACCAGCCGCTGCGCCAGCCGCCGCGTGCCATGCTCGAAGATATAGGACAGGCTGGCCACGCAGTGGCCATCGGCCGCCTCGACCAGACGATGCCCGTCGACGGCCTGGCGCACCAGATCGCGGACCGCCTCGGATCGGCTCTGATAGCCCTGCTCGGCGGCCAACCGATCGAAATCCTCGGCCAAACGCTCGTCGAGCGAGATCGTCACCCGTTGCATCACGCCCTTCCGGCTGAATCAGGATCCCGGCGATCATAGCCGAACATGACCGGCTGAAGCCGAAATCCCCCTTCCGATCAGGGCTAGAAAATCGCGACCCGGGCGCCTCTGAAGTCCAAGGCCGCCGCGTATGCACATCGACATCAATGTTCATACGGGACCGCCCCACATGTCGTCCAAAGTCGCCGCCGCGGCCGCGCTGCTCATCGCCCCCGCGGCGTTCATCTCCGCGCCCGCCGCCCACGCCGAGGCCGCCGCCGTCGCGGCCCTGGCGACCAACACCGAGCCGGTCGAACTGCAATCGGTGATCGTCACGGCCAAGATCGACGAGAGCCTGGGCTCGGATCGTTCGGCCAGCGCGGGCGTTGTCGGCGGCGTGGAGCTGGGACAGCGCCCGATCCTGCGCCAGGGCGAGCTGCTGGAAGCCGTGCCCGGAATGATCGTCACGGCCCACACCAGCGGCGGCAAGGCCAACCAATACTATCTGCGCGGTTTCAACCTCGACCACGGCACCGACTTTTCCACCACCGTCGACGGCGCGCCGGTCAATCTCGGCTCCCACGCCCACGGCCAGGGCTATATGGACCTGAATTGGCTGATCCCCGAACTGGTCGCGGGCATTTCCTATCGCAAGGGTCCCTACTACGCCGACGCCGGAGACTTCTCGGCGGCCGGCAACGCCAGTATCGCCTATCTCTCCAGCCTGCCCGAGCGCTTCGTCACCGCCGAGCTGGGAACCGACTCTTACCAACGCCTGCTGCTGGCCGGCTCGGCCGATGTCGGTCCGGGCCGGCTACTCTACGCCGGCGAATACATCCACTACGACGGCCCGTTCCGCACGCCGGGGAACTATCGCCGCCCCAACGGGGTGATCAAATACACGGTCGGCGACGCCGAGCGCGGCGGCGGGCTGAGCCTGCAAGCCTATGAGGGACGCTGGACCGCCAGCGACCAGTTGCCGGAAGAGGCGCTGGCCACATTACCCGGCGGCCGCTTCGGCGCGATCGATCCTTCGAGCGCGGGATCCACCCATCGCTACGCCCTGACCGGCGAGTGGCACTGGGGCGACGGGACGGTCACCCACCAGGTTCAGGCCTATGCGATCCAGTACGGCCTCAACCTCTTTTCCGACTTCAGCTATTTCATCGACCAGGATCATGGCGATCAGTTTCGCCAGTTCGATCGACGCCTGATCCTGGGCGGCGCGGCGGTGACCACGGTCCAGGGCGACTATCTGGGCCAGGAAACGCGCGACGCGTTCGGCTTTCAGACGCGGAACGACACCGTCGATCTCGAACTGGACCACACCGAACAGCGCCATTTCCTGTCGCGCTACCGCCGCGACAGGGCCGTCATCAATCAGGCCGCCCTGTGGTGGTCCAACGACATCCGCTGGACGGGCTGGCTTCAGACCGAACTCGGCCTTCGGCTGGAGGCGTTCCACTTCCGAAACCGCGGCGACACGGCGGCGAATTCCGGCGATCTCAGCGTCGTGCGCCCCGCGCCCAAGCTTGGCCTGACCCTAAGCCCGAACCGCCATCTCGATGTCTACGCCCAGGCTGGGATCAGCTATCGCAGCAACGACGTGCGCGGCATCTTCGACACCGTTTCCTCTTACGACGGCGGCCCGGCGCCGACCCAGAAATCCAAACCCTTGGTGCGATCCGAAGGCGCGGAGATCGGCGCGCGGGTTAAGTCTGTCGGCGGCCTGACCAGCTCGGTGGCCTTCTGGTATCTACAAAGTAATTCCGAGCTCTTCTTCGCCGGAGACGCCGGCGCGAACGTCGACTCCGACCGCCCCGGCCAACGCTATGGCCTGGAGTGGAACAATATCTATCGCCCGTCCGACTGGCTGACGATCGACGCTGACTTCGCCGCCTCGCAGGCCTTCTATACGGACCATGACCGGGTGATCGGCGACCGCATTCCCGAGGCCATCAAGCGCTCGGCGTCGATCGCGGCGACCCTGCACGATCTGCCCGCCGCGCCAGGCCTGACCGCCAGCCTGCGGCTGCGCCACTTCGCGGCCCGCGACCTGATCGAGGACGGCAGCCAGAAGTCGCGCCCCTCGACCGTGGTCAATGGCCGCCTGACCTATCAGGCGAATGCGCGGCTGACCTTCGGGTTGGAGGCGCTGAACCTGTTCAATGTCAAATATAACGACGCGGAATATTACGACGCCTATCGCCTCAAGGGACAGCCGGCCAATCCCAGCAGCGACGACGGCAGCTATATGGGACACGTGATCCACGCGGGCGAACCCCGGGAAATCCGGGTGAGCGTGACCTCGAAGTTCTAACCGCGTCAGGTCGACATGAACCCGAGGTCGGCGGTCTTGAACGCCGGCAGACGCGGGAAGATGCGAGCCAGGTCGGTGCTCGAAACCCCGAACCAACGGCCGATCGTGGCCAGGTACTGGTCCACCGAGGTCGTCGGGATCAGCGCGTTGCCAGCCATGTCGGGATTGTTGAAACCACTGGCGGCGTCGTCCACTCCCACCGTCGGGAAGGTTCCGTAGATGTCGCCGCCCTTGACCGCGCCGCCCAGGATCAAATGGTGGCCTCCCCAGGCGTGGTCCGTGCCATCGCCATTGGTCGTGTAGGTGCGGTTGAAGTCCGAGGCGGTGAAGGTGGTCACGGCCGCGCCATAGCCTCGGGCCGTCATCTCGGTGTCGAAGTAGTTCAGAGCGTGGTCCACCTGGGCCAACAGCAGGCTCTGGCGGTCGTTCTGGCCGTCGTGGGTGTCGAACGAGCCGATCTGAACGAAGAACACCTGGCGATTGGGACCCAGCGCGCCGTGGGCGACGATGGTCTGGGCGACCGCGCGCAGTTGGTCCGCCAAGGGGTTGCCCGCGGTGTTCCCCGTGAGCGGGTTGACGAAAGCCGTCGGCGCGGTGACCGACGATCCAGCCAGCGTCGCGCTGAAAGCCGATGCCGTCGTGTTGGAGGTCACCACCGCGTCGGCATAGGTCTGGCCCAGCGCGTTGCCGTCGGCGTCATTGCCCAGCAGGGTCTCGCGCATCGCGGCCAGGAACGTCGGCGAGTTGTTGTAGCTGCCTGTGCGCTGCAGCAGGTCGATGGTCACGGCGCCGCCGCCGGCGGACCCGACCGAAATCCGGTAGGCCTTGACGGTCCCGCCGACCGGGAAACCCGTGAGGCCGGCGGTCGTGAACGAGGTGAAGTTGACGGCGGCCGCGTTGCCCGAGGCGGCGAAGACGTCGCCCATCTGGCCGCCCCAGCCCAGGGCCGCGTAGTCCACCTGCCCCGTCTGCCAGGCCTGTTGCTGGTCGCTATGCGAATAGAGCCTGGGCGGAATCTGCACGCCCGCGGTCGGCTTTTGATATTGGGCCTTGGTCAGCGGCGCCAGCAGCGAGCCGACATTGGCCAGGGCCGCCAGCCGCCCGGCCGAGAAGGCCTTGTGCATGTTGGGCATCAAGGGGTGCAGCGCGAAGGTGCGCGCGGCGGCGCCCGGCGCGGCGCCGGCCGCGAACTGCGGGGTCTTCGGGACGATAGGCAGCACGCCGCCCCAGTATTCCGGGAAGTTGGTCGCCGTGACCTTGCGGCTGGTGACGGCGTTGGTCGAGCCGATCGCCGTGGCGGGCGTGCCGGGCGGCATCAGGGCGATCGGCGAAGCCCCGCGGAACCGCGCCGTCCAGTAGCGCTTCCAGCTGACGTCGTCGGTGGGAAGCAGGAGGTTGTTCGAGTCGTTCCCGCCGACCAGGAACAGGCAGACGATGGCCTTGTAGTCCGTCTGGCCCGCCGTCGCCGCGGCGGCCCCCAGGCTGGACAGGTTCAGAACCAGCGGCCCCGCCGTCCCGAGGGCGGCCAGGGCCTTGAGGGCGTTTCGGCGGCTGAGCGTTTCGCGCGTCATGGTCCTGGCCTCAACGCTGGATCAGATAATCGGTGGAGACCATGACCAGGGCCACGGCGTTGCGGACTCGGTCGAGATTGACCTGGGCGATCTGCGCCGCGGTGGGCTTGGCCGCCGTGGTGGCCGTGGAAGCGATGACCGACAACAGGCGCTTGGCCAGCTTGTCGCCCATCTGGCCGCCAAACAACAGAAGGTCCAGACGTCGCGCCAGGCGCTTGGCGTCGACCATGCCCTGGGCGTCGACCAAGGCCAGCGGCTTGGCGTAGCTGACGGTGACGTCCTTGTTGCCCCAGTTGGCGGCCATCACGGTGGCGATGATCCTGTTGGCGTAGCTGGCGGTGGTCAGGACGTCCACGCCCTGGAACTCGGGCGCGACCTGCTTGGCCGCCGTGATCGGACCGCCCGGCGGCGCGAAATCCGGCATCCAGAAATTGAACACCGAGGGCGCTTGCAGCGGCGCCTGATTGAAGGCGGTCGGCGGGCTGAAGTCGTAGGGCTGTAGGAAATTGCCCGACGCCGACGTCGCCTCGAACGCGCGAAGCCAGTTGGCCAGACGCACGGTCGGTTCCCGCAGACGACCGTCGAATTCCCCGGGGCTGGACGGACGAGCCTCGGCGTCGGTCAGCACCGCGGCGATCACGGCCGCCAGATTGCCCCGCGTTCCGGTTCCGTCGTCGGCGAAGACCTTGGCCACCCGCCCGATATAGGCCGGCGTCGGGTTGCTCTTGACGAAGCGCTGGATCAATCGCCGGCCGATGAACGGCGCGACATTGGGATGATTGGCGATGGCGTCGAGCGCGAACTTCAGCCCCGCCACCTGATAGGCGCCCACGCTCTTGGCGACGCCGGCGGGCGGCGTCCACGCGGCGTAGGCCGGGAAGGTCACGCCCAGGAAGGTCTTGGAGAGCTGCGAGTGATATTGCGGATAGGCCATTAAAGGCTTGATGTCCGAGTCCGTATCGGCCGCCCGCGTGAAGGTCCCGCCCGTCGGCTTGGCGGCGGTATAGCCCCAGCCGGTGAAGATCTTGGCCAGTCCCGCGATGTCCGACGGGCCATAGGTCGGGATGGGCGCGCCGTTGGCGTCGACCTTCGGCGTGCCGTCCATGTTCAGCTGATAGAGTCCGATCGACATCAGCTGCATGATCTCGCGGGCGTAGTTCTCGTCCGGATGTCGCGAGGCGTCGTTGTCGGCCTGGATATTGCCGATGATGTTGAGATAGTTCCCCATCGCCGTCGACAGCGTGACGGCCTCGATGAGGTCGCGATAGAGCCCGAGGCTCCGCCCGCGCAGCATGTCGAAATAGGCCGCGCCCATACGCGGGGTCAGTTGCGAGCCCTGGAACGAGACGACGCAGATTTCCGAGAACGCGAAAGCCATCCGCAGGCGCAGCTGATCGCCGGCCGTCAGGGCGGCGGCCCAGAAGGCCTCCTGGAACTGGCCAACATTGGCCCGGGCCTTCTTCTTGGCGTCCGCCGCGTTGATCTCGGCGTCGCGGCGGTTCACCCAGTCGATGAAATGCGTCGCCGGATAGGCCAGCGCCGTCTGCGCCTTGAGCCACCCAAGCGGTGTCGTCGTCCTGAAGTCTGCGATGGCCGCGTCGTTGGATCCGAACGTGGCCTGGTTCAGAAAGCGCGCGGCGTCATAGTCCGCCTGGGTGGGATCGCCGGCTCCGCCCGCGCCCAAGACGCCGCCCGAACTCGCGGCCAACACCGCCACGGTCGCCGCCGCAGCGACGGTCGCTGCCACGACCGCTGTCGCGCCTGCTCCGTTCGAACCGCCCGAAGCCATCCCGACGCTCTCCCCCAGACCCAGAACGAAGCTCGTTCTTCCAAAGTGACGCTACGAAAACCACCAAACCCCTAACAGGCAATGGAAATCGTGGTTTTACCTACTTCAATCCTCCGCGAGTCCATCGCTCGGCGCATACTGCGTCCGGTCGTCGCGACTCGGCGGCGTCAGAGTCTGCAACGGACATTGACGCATGATCCGTCGCGAAGGTTGGAAGATTTCGTGACACGGCGCGACGGGCTAAACGTCGCAGACTCGTTGTAGCGGGCGCGCCTTGTCTCGGAAGACGGAACGGCGTGATATGCGAGAGGTAGCGTAGGGAGACGTGGTGGTCGCGACGGGGGTAACAGCACTGAGGCGACACCGTCGAGGTTTGGGCCTGGCGGTCGCGCTGGCGTCCTTGGCGGCGACGGCCGATGTCCGAGCCGGCGTGCTGGAAATCGACGACAGCGGCCACGTGCGGCGTTTCGACAGCCCCACCCAGTTCCTGGGCTCCGCCGCCGAGGCGCGCCCCATCGCCCCATCGCCCAAGACCGCGACCGCGCCGCCGCGCGATCGCCGAGCCGCCGTGGCCCTGGTCGACGCCGCCGCGACGCGACACGGCCTCAGCCCCGAACTGCTGCGCTCCATCGCGCGGCGGGAGTCAGGCTTAAATCCCGTCGCGCGATCGCCCAAGGGGGCGACGGGCTTGATGCAACTGATGCCAGGAACAGCGCGCGATCTGGGCGTGGACGCTCGGGATCCGGCCGCCAACGCCGACGGCGGCGCGCGATATTTCCAAGCGCTTCTGGCGCGCTACGACGGCGATATCGTCAAGGCGCTGGCGGCCTATAACGCCGGTCCGCGCGCGGTCGATCGTCACGGCGGTCCGCCGCCCTACGCCGAAACCAGAGCCTATGTCGACGCCATCCTCGAAAGGATGGCCCAGTCGGTCGCCCCGCGACCGCAATCTCCCGTGAGGATCGCGCCGTGACCAACACTCATCGCCTCCCGCTGATCGCGGCCCTTGCCTGCGCGGCGACGCCCGCCGCGGCCCAGAGCGTCGGCGCCAACCCCGCTGGCTCGGGACCGCTGATCGCCGCCCTGGAGTGGTTGCAAGGAACGCTGCTAGGCAATGTCGCCACCACGGCGGCCGTCATCGCCGTCGCGGTCGTCGGCCTGATGATGCTGACGGGGCGCATCGACTGGCGGCGCGGCGTCACCGTGATCCTGGGCGCCTTCATCATCTTCGGCGCGGTCGCCATCGTCTCGGGCATCCGTAGCGTCGCGACGGGCGTGCAATGAGCGGCCTCGGATCGGATCCAGTCTTCGGCGCCCTGACGCGGCCGCAGATGGTCGCCGGCGTGACCTACAGCTTCGCGATCTTCAACATGATCGTCACCGTCGAGGCGTTCCTGATCAGCAAGTCGTTCTGGTCGCTGCTGATCGCGCCGGTCCTGCATGTGGTCGGCTATCTCGGATGCCTGCGCGAACCTCGCTTCTTCGACCTGTGGATCACCAAGGTCAGCCGGTGCCCGCGCGTGCGCAACCACGCCTTCTGGCGGGCCAATTCCTACCGCCCATGACCGCTCGCTTCGTCAGCCTCGGTTTCGGATCCCGCCTCGCGCCGCGCGAGACCTCGATCGGCGAGCGCCTGCCCTATGCGCGCCACGTCGACGACCTGACGATCCAGACACGGGACGGTCTGCTGTTGCAGGTCATCAAGCTGGACGGCCTGCCGTTCGAGACGGCCGACGACGAGACCCTGACCTATCGCAAGCAGGTGCGCGAGACCCTGCTGCGCGGCGCGGCCAGCTCGCGGCTTTCGATCTATCACCATGTGATCCGCCGCCGCGTGGCGCCGCGCCAGGACCCGGTGCGGGCCGACGCCTTCACCGAGGCGCTGGACGAGGCCTGGCGCGAGCGGCTGACCGAGCGCCGACTGTTCGTCAACGACCTCTACCTCACCCTGGTCAGCCGGCCGCTGCAGGGCAAGGTCGGCTGGCTCGAGCGTCTGGCCCGCACGACCCCCGCCGCCGATGAGGCGCTGCGCCAGGATCTGCGCCGGCTGCACGGCCTGCGGGAGACCATGCTGGCCAACCTCTCGCCCTATGGCGCGCGCGCCTTGGGCCGCGTCCGTGAGCGCGGGATCGAGCGCTCCGAACCCTGCGCCTTTCTTTCCGAGCTGCTGAACGGCGAGCCGCGCGCCATGGCCACGCCCGTCGGCGACATCGGCGAGGCCCTGGGCGATCGACGTCTGACCTTCGGACTGGACGCCCTGGAGTTCGCCGCCGGCGGCGCCCGCCCCCGCCGGTTCGGCGCCCTGGTTTCATTGAAGGACTACCCCGCCCGCTCGACGCCCGGCATGTTCGACGGGATCCTGCGCCTGCCCTGCGAGATGGTTCTGACCGAGAGCTTCTCGTTCGTGGACCGCCAGGCCGCGCTGGATCGGATGGGCCTGGCCTTGCGCCGGCTGCGCGCGGCCGAGGACGACGCCTATTCGCTGCGCGAGGACCTGGCCGCCGCGCGCGACGAGGTCGGCGCCGGGCGCGCGGCGTTCGGCGAGCACCACATGAGCGTGCTGGTGCGGGCCGAGGACTTCGCCAGCCTGGACGCGGCGGTGGCCGACGTGCAATCCGCCTTCACCGAGGCCGGCGCCGTGGCCGTGCGGGAGGACGTCAATCTGGAGCCCGGCTTCTGGGCCCAGTTCCCAGGCAACTTCAAGTTCATCGCCCGCAAGGCCCTGGTCTCCGCCGCCAACTTCGCCGCCTTCGCCTCGCTGCACAATCACGCCGGCGGGCGAGCGGAAGGCGGACCGTGGGGCGCGCCCGTGACGGTGCTGGAGACCACCGCCCACGGTCCGTATCACTTCAATTTCCACAACGGCGATCTCGGTAACTTCACCGTCATCGGGCCCAGCGGCGCGGGCAAGACCGTGCTGATCACCTTCCTGCTCGCCCAGGCGCGGCGGTTCGCGCCGCAGATCGTCTATTTCGACAAGGATCGCGGCGCGGAGCCGTTCGTCCGCGCCGTGGGCGGTCGCTACGACGTGCTGCGTCCGGGCGAGGCCTCGGGCTTCAATCCTCTGCTGCTGCCCGACACGCCGGCCAACCGAGGCTTCCTCGGCGATTGGCTGGCGCAGTTGTTGGGCGGAGCCGAGCGTCTGGACGCCGAGGACCTGGCCATGCTGGCCGACGCGGTGGACGCCAATTTCGATCAACCGGCCGACCACCGCCGCCTGCTCTATCTGCGCGAACTGTTCCTAGGCGCGCGACGCCCGAAGGCCGGCGACCTGGCGGCGCGGCTACGGCCGTGGTGCGAGGGCGGAGAGCACGCCTGGCTGTTCGATAACCCCGCCGACCGCATCCAGCTGGACGAGGCCGTCTTCGGCTTCGACATGACCCGTATTCTCGACACGCCGCTAACCCGCACGCCGGCGATGATGTACCTGTTCCACCGCATCGAGCAGGCGCTGGACGGACGACCGACCATCATCGTCGTCGACGAGGGCTGGAAGGCCTTGGACGATCCGGTCTTCACCCAGCGGCTGAAGGACTGGGAAAAGACCCTGCGCAAACGCAACGGCGTGGTGGGCTTCTGCACCCAGAGCGCCTCGGACGCCCTGGAAAGCCGCATCGCCGCCGCGATCGTCGAGCAGGCCGCCACTCAGATCTTCCTGCCCAATCCCAAGGCCAAGGCGGCGGACTATATCGACGGCTTCGGCCTGACCCCGCACGAGTTCGAGCTGGTGCGGGCCCTGCCCGACACCTCGCGCTGCTTTCTGGTCAAGCAGGCCGATCATAGCGCGGTCGCCCGGCTGGACCTGAGCGGCCTGGACGAGGCCCTGCTGGTCCTGGCCGGCAACGAGCGGCGGGTGCGACGACTGGATCAGGCGCGGGCCGAAAAGGGCGATGACCCCGCCGATTGGCTTCCCGCCTACCTGGCCAGCGCCCGGGAGCGCCGCTGATGGACGTCTGCCGGGCCCCTCCCCCCGACGCCGGCGTCATCCGGGGCGTGCTCTCGACGATCGACTGTCACACGCGGGTCTACGCCCAGAGCGGCTACGACGCCTTGACGGGGCCGCAATCGGTCTTCCCGACGGCCCTGACTTTGCTGCTGACGATCTATGTGGCGCTGATCGGTTACCGCCTGCTGTTCGGGCTAGGCGGGACCCGGCTGACCGACGCGCCCCTGGCGGCGCTGAAGATCGGCTTCGTGCTGTCGCTGGCGCTGAACTGGAACACGTTCCAGACCCTGGTCTTCGACGTGACCATGAAGGCGCCGTTGCAACTGGCCCAGACCATCGGCGCCCCCGCGGCCGCCGGCGGCGCGGTGTTGGTCTCGGACCCCCTGGGCGGGCTGCAGGTCACCTATGACGAGCTGGCCCGAAGCGCCTCGGCGCTGGGCAAGCTGGCCGGTCCCAATCCCCAGGTGCTGCGCGGCGGCGAGGCGGCGGCGGCCGACGCCCTGTGGAAGGCGCAGACCGCGCTGTTCATGAGCACGGCGGGGATGCTGTCGATCGCCATCATCGCCGTCGGCGTCCTGTCGGCGACGGGCCCCCTATTCATCACGCTCGTTCTGTTCGAGAGCACGCGAGGTCTGTTCGCCGGCTGGCTGCGCGCCATCCTCGCCGCGGCCTTCGTGCCGATGATGTGCTGGACGACGACGACTTTGTTCCTCGTGGTGATCGATCCGCTTCTGGTCCGGCTGGCGCAGAGCCGAGAGGCCGGCTCGCCCGACGTCCAGGGCGCGATGATGGTCTCGGCGATCATCCTGATCTTCGCCGCCGCTCAAGTGGCGCTGACCGTCGGCGCGGCCGTGATCGCCGGAGGCTTCCAGTTCGCCAGCCGCCGGAACGCGCGCGACACGTCCGAGCGCCTGGGCGGGGCCCGGACCAGCGAGACGATCATCCTCTCCCGCGCCGAGCAACTGGCCCAGACCCTGCGCCGGACCGGCCCAGGCGCGGCGCCCGTATCGGTCGCCGCCACGCTCTCGCCCATTGTCGCCGTCGAGGGGCGCTCCGCCTCCGCGGCGCCCTTTCTAACGGGAGCGGCGCGGCGCGAGGACACCTATCGCCGGGACGCTTTCATGGATCGGTACCGCAAACTGACTGGAGATCGCCGATGAGACGGCAGGGGCTGATCCTCGGCCTGGCGACGGCCGTCCTGGCCGCGTCGATGTCCGTCGCGGACGCCGCGCCGGCGCAGACGACACTCGACCGCCATATCCGGATCGTCCGATACGTCCCGGACCAGGTCACGCGCCTTGACTGCACGCTGGGCTATGTCGTGACGCTCTATCTCGGCGCCGACGAGCGGATCGAGAACGTGGCGATCGGCGACAGCCTGGGCTGGCAGATCACGCCGAACCGGCGCGCGCGCGTCCTGTTCATCAAGCCCAACGAGCGGGCGGCGGTCACCAACATGTCGGTGGTGACGAACCTGCGCAGCTACGATTTCGAACTTCGCGCGCATCCGGCGTCGCGGGGACGCGATGGTCAAGCCCTGTATACCGTCCGCTTCGACTATCCGGAGCCGGTCGCCGTGGCGGTCGAGGCGCCGCCCCCTCCGCCGCCGCCGCCGGAGCCGCCCAAGGACGTCAACCACGCCTACAGCTTCAGCGGCTCGGCCAAGGGCCTGCCCACCCGGGTCTTTGACGACGGGCAATCGACCTATTTCGTGTTCGCGGAGGGCGCGGACTTTCCCGCGATCTTCGCCGTCGATCCCGACAACAAGGAAGCGGTGGTCAATATCGCCCAGCGCGACGGCTATGTGGTGGTCGACCGGCTGGCTTCGGCCTTCGTGCTGCGCCGAGGCGAGTTGACGACCCGCATCATCAACGACGGTTATCGGGAGGACGCCGGCCAGCCCAGCGCGCTCTCCCCGCACAAGAAGCGATGACGAGGCTCTTTTCCATGCGTGCGTCAGACAAGCCGGCCGACACCGATCTCGACAGCCCGGTCCTGGACCGGCTGGCTTACGAGCCAACGGCCGTCAGCCGCCGCGATTCCCCGTGGGGTCCCGCCTTGGGCATTGTCGGCGTTATCATCCTGGGTTTCGTCGTCTACACCTCGCTGAGCCATGCGCGCGAGACGAGCGCGGCCAAGCGCTCGTCGGTCGCCTACCCCACGGAAGCCACGCCGCGCGCGGTCGCCTCGGCCCTGCCGTCGCCCGCCGTTGCTGGCGGCGACGTGGTCCAGCAGGGCCTGCCCGCCCCCGCCGGTCTGCCGACCGCGTCCTCGCCGGCCATCGCCACGAC